>JBAQPK010000001.1:0-2871 GCA_049305715.1 Desulfuromonadaceae bacterium
GAGGAGGGTCGGTCCGAAATTGAAGCTGATTCGGGCATAGTTGCTGACGATCCCGGTGATGCGCCCCTCCCCGTCCAGATTCCGTGAGGCGGTATTGGGGGCATAACACTCGGCGGTGATCCGTTCGTTCCAGTCATGATAGGGATGGGCCGAATCCTGTATCTCAATGGACTCCAGCCAGGGGTTTTCCCGGGGCGGCTGGTAGAAATGGCCATGTATGCAGAGAAATCGCTCCATCATTTTTCCTTTCTGTAGACCGTGACACCGAAGGGGGCGAGCGTCTGAAAAGTTTCGGGACGGGTAGTATACACGGTTACAACGCTGCCCGGCCGGTAGTAGCCGGTAGAATCGAGGAGAACACTCATTGTGCCGCTCGCCAGCGGAGGACGGATCACGCGGCTTTGATCGCTGTAGTTGAACAGACAGAGCACCTGGCCGTCGTCAGAGTTCCTGATGACGGCCAACACCCGCTCTTCCTCGAAGGCAATCACCTGCATAATATCTCTGCGTAATGTGGCAAGGGGGGCGCATTCCTTCCGCAAGCGGATTAATTCGTGATAGAAGTCGAATATGGCGATGTGCTCGCCACGAAGGCGCTGTTCCTGATCCAGTTTTGCCGAGAGGAAGGTCTCCTCCGCCTGTGGATCGGGGGGGCACCCCTGATTGCCAAAGGCGGCAAACTCCTCCAGGCGCCCCCGCCTGACCCCCTCCACCAGTTCCGCGTCGCCATGACTGACGAAATAGGGAAACGGCGCCGACTCCGCATACTCCTCTCCCATGAAGAGCAGCGGCAGATAGGGAGAAAGCAGCACCGTTGCGGCGGCAAGCTTGAGCTGCTGCGTGGAAAGATGCTCTCCCGGGCGCTCCCCGCGCATCCGGTTTCCCACCTGGTCATGGTTCTGGGAAAACACCACCAGTCGGTCAGGAGGAATTCCTGCCGAGGAACTGCCATGGCGACGCCTTCTGAAGGATGAATATCCGCCGGAGAGAACAAATCCTTCCTCGAAGCTCTTGACCACATCTGAAAAGAGACCGAAGTCGGCATAATATCCAGCCCTGTCACCGGTCAGGAGAGCCCGCAAGGCATGGTGAAAATCGTCGTTCCACTGGGCATCCAGACCGTGGCCGCCCGACTCGGAGGGGTTGATTACCCGTACATCGTTCAGATCGCTTTCGGCAATAACGTAAACACGGCGGCCCAGTGCGGCGCCTTGCCGATGAACTGACTCGGCGAGTTCTCGAAGTATGTGCAGGGCGCTGAAATCGTAGATGCCGTGGATGGCGTCAAGTCGAAGAGCGTCAATATGGTATTCAGTTATCCAGTGCAGTGCATTTGAAATGAAATAGCTGCGTACCGGGTCGCTGTCGGGACCGTCAAAATTGACCGCATCCCCCCAGGGGGTACGATAGCGATCGGTAAAATACGGACCGAATCCATGGAGATAGTTCCCTTCCGGTCCCAGGTGATTGTAGACCACGTCAAGCGTCACGGCCAGCCCTCTGACGTGGCAGGCATCGACCAGCCGCTTGAGTCCGTCCGGGCCGCCGTAGCTGTTCTGGGGAGCAAACGGGAATGTGCCGTCATACCCCCAGTTTCGCTCTCCGGGGAACTGCGCCACCGGCATCAGCTCCACGGCGGTAATGCCAAGATCAACCAGGTAATCGAGGCGCGATATCACGCCGTCAAAGGTGCCGTGCGGTGTGAAGCTTCCCACATGCAGTTCATAGAAAATATACTCTTCAAGAGCAATCCCCTGCCACTTGTTGTCGCTCCAGGCAAACGCCGGATCGATGACCTGCGACGGTCCATGTACACCCTCCGGCTGGCTGCGTGAAGCAGGGTCGGGACAACGCAGCGAGCCTTCCAGCCAGTACCAGTAACGGTCACCAGGTGCCGCCGGCAGCGATCCCTGGAAGTATTCGCCGAACTTCTGGAGAGGTGTTCTCAGAGGGGCGGAATCCACCAGTTCGACCTCGACCGACGTGACCGACGGTGCCCATACCCTGAAAAAGACACCGTCGGCAACGGGGGTTGCACCGATATCTAACGTACTCATCGTTTCCATTTTTCATGACCAGACGCATTACCTGCCAAAGCAGGAACAAAGATGATTATCATGGTTCTCCTTTTTCACTCGCTCCTATAAAGAGAAACATTCTTCCCGGAATTAACTCTAGCGTATTACAGCCTTTTTTCAAGCATGACGGCCAGAACAGGGATTTCTCCCCCCTTCAGACGGCAAGAGTACCGGGCTGAGAATACTGTTGCTAAACACAAGTAATCTGCCAATATTTAAGTTTTAATTAATCGTTATAAAACAAGAAATTGGGTCATTAAGGAAAAACGGCAGAGAGGTAAAAAGAATCGTACCCCTCAACAGATGAAGGGTCATTAACATATATAGGGGTGTGAATAAAGGTCGGGTTTAACCTTGCTGCTTTTTCACCACACCGACAGCTTTGCCGATCAATAATCCGAGCAAGGCTGCCATCAGGCTGAATATTGCTCCCATTTTGGCGGCACCACGAATGACCGGATCGGTAAAGGCCTCACCGGCAACAAAAAGAGCTACCGTGAAACCTGTGCCGGCAATCATGCCTGCTGTCAGCAGATCGCCAAACTTCATACCACGCGGCAAGGCAAAGCCAAGTTTAGCTGCGAGCCAGCCAAATCCTAGAATGCCAATGGTTTTACCGACAATAAGAGATGCAAACACAAGCCATGTGACCGTTCCCATGCTTGAAAACTGTACACCAGCATTGGAGAGGCTGAACATGAACAAACCAAAATCAACAACCACCTTCCATTCGTGTTCAAACCTGGAGAGAGGCGTGAGGTCGCTTGGATCTTCATCAAAGAGGTGTTTGTGC
>JBAQPK010000002.1:0-1723 GCA_049305715.1 Desulfuromonadaceae bacterium
AACCAACACGTCCATGGGCACTCCCTCAACGGTTTTTGTAACGGAGGAAATTCCCCCCTTCACTTAATAAATTCTGCAGGGGGTAAGTAATTGGCAGCATTTTTGGTGATAAAAATGGAGGGTTCCATTTATGGAGTCGAATCAGGCGGTGTAGATGGCGGCAAAAATGGTGGGATTTATGCAACTTGCCAACTGTTCCCAAAATGGCGCCATGAAAAGTGTCCAAAATGGGAACATCACTCGCCGGCATTCTTCATGATCGCATCGTTCAGCCTCTCAATGCTTTGGAAGAGCCGATTTGCTGACATGATTTTCTCAAAGGCATCGTTCAGATCGAATCCGACAACTGCCACCTCGGGATGCTCTACAATGTTCGCAATATACCCTTTCCGGGACTTGTCCCAGTAAATCGCCACGGTAGGGTAGAATCGCGGCGCTCTTACCTTTCCGATTCTGGAAACCTTCCTTCCAACGTAAAGTCTGGTGTAAATGTCGGGGAAATCCCGAAACAGGGCCTGATGAGCAGCCGTTCGCTCGCCTTCCAGCGGTTTGGTTTTCAGATCGGCCTCAGCTGACCTCGAATCCAGCTTCCAACCGAGGCACCAGCGTCCGAATGAATATCCCTTGTTGCGGAGAGCCACCAGCAAATGGTTGTCCACATCGAATGAGCGGTGATAGTCACTTCTGTCCATTGTCGGAATACAACCGGCATCCCGCAAAAACCCATGGACATAATCGACTCTGCTCTTTCTCAGAACCTTGGTAATCTCCATGACACTCATCCCGCTGGCGTATGCCTCCATGATCCGGCTATTGAGCTTCACTTCCAGGTCTTCAATCATCATTGCTTCTCCCTCCTTGTCTGTAGTTCCCCGTTGCGGAATTATTTCCTTTAAACTTTTCTCAACAACTTCTCTTCGAAAAGTTTATATTTAGATTTTTTGGCAGATGTTTTCTGCTCCTGCTTCCCGGAGAAGGGCCATCTGAATGACGAACCGTTTCCTGGTTTTCCCTCTCTCCTGGCGGCGCAGATTATAGGCAATTTGCCGAACCCTCCTGATTTTTGCCGCTGGGTACTCGACCTTGAAATGCTGACGAATTCTCCTGATCACTTCTTTAACTGATAGCTTCATGCCGGGCTTCAGGTTGAGATATGAGCTCAGGACATACCGCTCAATCTTCCCGAAATCAGGAAACGCCAGCATCATGGCTCTCTTGTCCACCATGAATGACTTGTTCATCTGTGCCACGTACCATTCGTCTTTCCATATCCGACCAAGGGCTGAAAGGAATTTCCGGTCCTGCTGCGACAGAGGCGCCGCAACTATGCCGTCTTCAATAAGTCGCTCCAGAACTCTGTGTGGAATCGGCTTAAAGTCTTCAAAGGCATTGTCCATTTTCATATTGTTAATCTCCTCCAGTAGAGTTTATGCAGATAGGTTGTTCGTATCCTCAAACCTGCTTGGGTCAATGACTCCTTTATCAACAAGTCTCTTGATGCGTTTATAAACCCTGATGCTTGCTATACGGATATTTGCGGCGGAACAGTTGAGTCGTTCTGCAATTTCATAACTCGATAGCGCTCCACTGTCAGTCAATCCCAGCGCCAAGGTGAAAACTGTTTTTTCTCTTTCGGTAAGATGGTTGCGGATCATCTGGAAAACTTCCTCAATATCGTGTCCGGGTTTTTCCTTTCTTTCCGCGATTACCGTTGTGGCAGTGT
>JBAQPK010000003.1:0-2852 GCA_049305715.1 Desulfuromonadaceae bacterium
CTTGTTGATGTAGGCAACCGCCTCTTCCAGCGCCGCAAAGACAGCGGCATAGGTCTTGGGATTGTTGTCATGGAAGGCCTTGGTGGTGGTGATGACATTGAAGGTATGCGGTCCGCCCAGGACATCGTAGGAGTTGAGAACCGTCCTCACCCGCTTGTCGTCCAGCTCCTGGAACATGAAGGGAGGGCTGGCCAGGTGGCCGGTAACTTCAGAGCGGTTGGACAGCAGGGCCGCCATGGCATCGGGATGTTTCATGGTCACCGTCAGTTTGTCCAGCCTGGAAAAGTTCCCTTGCCCGAATTCCTTGGCCACGGCCATTTGTAGAATGATGGCCTGGATTGACACTTTGACGCTTGGCAGGGCGATACGGTCCTTGTCTGTGAAATCCCTGACGGTTTTCACCGCCGGATTGTTGGTGTTCAGATAATTCGGAGTCGAGATCAGGGAGGAAACGCCCTTGACGGAGCCTTTTGACTTGTCCCACAGGACAATCAGCGGCGCTACGCCGCTGGAGATATAATCGACGCTGCCGGAAAGCAACGCGTCATTCACGGCTCCACCGCCGCCAAGTGTGGCCCAGCTGACCTTGATGTCTCCCAGTCCAGCGGCCTTGGCATGTTTTTCGACCAGTTTCTGCTCTTCCATGATGATCAGCGGCAGGTAGCCCAGACCGAACTGCTTGGCCAGACGGACCTCCTTCACCTCGGCCCTGGCCGGAACAACGGCTGCAATCAGCAGTACAAACGCCAGCAGCATGCTGACCACGGGTGATAATTTCAGCTTTGAAGTTTTCATACGTCATCTCTCCTTTTGTTTTTCAGTTTGGCAATCCACTGTGGACAGGGATGCATTCATGGCTGATTGTCCGCGACCGCCAACCGGTCCAGATGAAGATGAAAGGGGTGCAGCGCCTCTTCCCTCTCTTTGCGGATCAGGTAGGTTTCATCGCTGACCCGCAGCGGCTCTATCATCCACACCGCCGCGAGGTCCGCATCACCCAGACAGGCGCGTACCTCGCGGTAGTAATCACTAAAGAGCGGCCCGGAAACATGGGCCTTATGGGAACGTCCCGTGGCGACCAGCACCCTTCCACCCCTCCCGGAAAGTGTCACTGAGACCGGGCGGTCGAACCAGATACCGCGCAGCAGATTACGATGGGTGGCGGAGGTCTCCAGAAGTTCCAGATGGACCAGCCGCCCCTTTTCGTCCAACCTGAGAAAAGGGCTCGGGACGCTGCGGGGTGCGCCGTCTTCATCCAGGGTGGCGATTGTCGCAACGGTTGCGGAATCTTTCAGCAGTGAACCGATTAATTTTTTTAATTCGTAGGACATGTTCATTCCTCCCAGAGCGGCAACAACCGGGAAAGATCGGTGTCGGGGTGATTGCCGCAGTTACGGTAGCTGTCATGATCAATGGGGAGACGGTACTTTACCCGCAGGGCGTGCAGGCCGCGAGCCAAGCGGATGTAATAATCCAGCGAGGCGTTCTTGTAGATCCCGAGCGGCGTATCGGGGCGTGGCGACCAGACGATGAAGACCGTGCTGACCCCCTGACGGGCAAGATCTTCCGCTTCGGACAGGGTCCGGGCCAGAGCCTCGTCCTCGCTGCCGAAGCCATGCGGGCCGGCCAGCTCTATACCGGCCACCAGTCCGGTGTTCACCCTGCCCCGCCCGAAGACATCCACCGCGTCAACCAGACGTTTTTTCCATTCCTTATACCCAATCCATTCGGACTTTCCGGGACAGAGCCGGTTAAACATCCCCTCGTCCAGCACCTCGATGTCGGAGGTATAACTGGTCAGACCGGTCTCGGCATAGAGCCTCCTTAACTGATCTTTATCGAATGCGGTGCCGATCATCTGGCTGGGAAACTTGCGGGTACGGAAGTTCCGGCCGACCTCTTTCAGGATGGCGATATAGTAATCCACCTCATCATCGAATGGTTTGGCTCCGCCCACAATTGATCCGGCGGTGAGGAAAACCGTCGAAAAACGCCCCTGCTCTTTCAGCGCCTCGCCGATCACCTCCCCCACTTCTACCGGATCCAGTCTGGCCGGTATCTTCAACTCATCCTTCCCTTTTTTCAGCTGCGAGACGATATCGCAGAAAGCACAGCCGTTACCGTTGTTCCAGAAGGTGCAATAGCGGTAAGGAAAGATGTTCAACCGCTGCGGACGGGCACTGACAATATTCTTCATCGGCACGCCGGAACGACTGGTCCCGGCGTAGAAGGCCGGCGCGGGCCAGTAATCGACCGAATCAATCGCCACTCCGTCATCGAACAGCCAGGGTTCGCCATCATGCAGATCCACCACATAGGGACCGTCTTCCAGCGCCGTCGGAGTGGTGATGATCGAGGAGCCGTCCCGCAGCAGCAACGACTCGGGGCGGGCGGCGATCTTTCCGTCCCGTGCACCGAAGATATGGGTGCCGGTGGTCTGGTGCAGCCGTTCGTCCAGCAGACCGAGCGCCGCATCGGTGTAGAATACTCCGCGGCGCTGCACATCCGTTTTGAGAATGACCAGGCGCGGGACATCCGGATAGCGAGCAGCCACTTCATCAAGCACTGTTTTACGACCTTTCCCGGCTAAAGCGTTTGACACTTTAATTATATTTTTCATCATCTCAAGCTCCTTGCCTGGAAAATAAAAAGGCCAGGCAGAAAGGGGGATACCAACCCATTCCTGCCTGGCCTCCAGTTTTTCTGGTCAGCCCTGCTTTTTGGCACCCTAACAAACAGACATAACAGCTGTCAAGAGATAAAATATCAATACTACATATTTTATATATTTTAAAAGATCGTTATTGCGCAGCTCCCAGTCCATCATCCAAAATTCGGAATTCGGTATATGC
>JBAQPK010000004.1:0-4641 GCA_049305715.1 Desulfuromonadaceae bacterium
TCTGGATTACCACTACTACAAAAACTTTATCGTCGGCGAGTTGATCGAGAAGGGGATTCAGGCTGAAAAAGACGGATACGACGGAGTTATTTTCGGCTGCATGCTCGACCCCGGCGTTTTGGAAGCAAAGGAAAATGTCGATATTCCGCTGATCGGGACGCACGAGCCTACGATTCATCTTGCAGCGATGCTGGGACACCGGTTTGCCGTCGTAACAAATTCCGACAAATCAGCCCCTTCAATGGCGAATCTTGTAAGACAGTACGGCCTGGAAGACAAATGTGTCGGTTCCGGCTCCATTAAAATGTCTCTTGATGAAATATTCAGCAAGCCGGAACAGTGCAGGGAAAACACCCTTGAGGCAATTCGCTGGAGCAAGGAGCGCGGTGCCGATGTCATGGTTGCCGCATGCACGATACAGTCAGCTTATTTCATGGATGCGTACGGATTCTCAAAAGAGACTTTCACTATTGATGGTCTGACATACCTTGACCCCAACATAGTGGGGCTGAAAACGTGTGAGATGCTTGTCGATCTTCACAAGATGGGTATCACCCTGAGCAGGAACAGTCTCTACAAGAAGCCGATCGACTTTTCCCGGGAAGATTATTTCTGTGTCCGCAAGACATTCGGCGTTGAGTAGATGCATGTATCAATCGTGCCGTCGGCACTAAACACATGTGAGTAGTTGTTTGTGGCGAAATAAGAAGAGCTATTGGTCCGATATCCAATAGCTCTTCTTATTCGTATGGATGCATGGATGTATGGATGCATATTGTCAGCGTTTTGAGCGGCATAAACCGTGTCCCGTTTTTTCCGGGGTAGGAGACAGTCTTTGAAAGCACTTGTAAAGCAGAGGGAAGGGCGGGACGGGCTCGGCATAATTGAGGTCGAAGTGCCGGTTATCGGCGCGGATGATGTTCTGGTTGAAATCAAGTCAGCCGCCATCTGCGGGACAGACCTGCATATTATGGATGATGCGTACCAGGTTGACATGCCGGTGACCATCGGGCATGAATTTTCCGGAATCATTTCAAAGCTCGGCGCAGGAGTACAGAACTGGAACATAGGCGATCGCGTCATTGCCGCCGGGAATATTGAAAACTGCGGAAGCTGTTTTTTATGTGCCAACGGTAATTCAAACCTGTGCAGAGACAATAAATATCTCGGCATCAGGGTCGATGGCGTCTTCGCAAAATACGCCAGAATTCCTGCCCGATTGTTGCATGGAATACCTGCTGGAATCAGTTTTGAGGAGGCTGCTCTTGCCGAGCCCGCTGCCGTCGCAATTGATGCCATGTTGGTGAAAAACAGCGTTCAGGTCGGTGATTTTATCGTGGTTCTGGGGTGCGGCCCGATCGGCTTGCTTGCAGGCCAGATAGCCAAGGCGGTAGGGGCCGGCGGCGTAATGATAACGGGCAGGGAAAGTGCGGTTAAATCAAGATTCAGGGTTGCTGAAGAGTTGGGAGTCTTTGATTACATCGTCAATGTTGAAAAGGAGGACCCGGTAGCCATCGTCATGGAAGCTACCAATGGCAGGGGGGCGGATATTATTATCGATACAACCGGAAACTCGGCGGCATTGGCGCAAGCCTTTGAAATGGTACGCCGCGCAGGGGCGATAGAAGTCATCGGTATAGGTGATCAGGTTGTTGCGGTCCCCTGGAGCAGGATGTTTAAAGAGGCTGTTAAAATCCAGTTTTGTCGAGGCACGACAAACAGGAGTTTCGATATGTTCTGCTCTTTGGCCGCCACCGGTAAGTTGAATTTAAAGCCGATGATTACCAATACGTTTCCCCTGGAGGATTGGAAAAAAGGTTTCGATTCGGCCGAGCACCGTGATTCCGTGAAGACGCTATTAATCCCAGGTTGAGACCGCATTGCTCCCAAATTCGTCTATGACTCGAAGCCAAATGACACGCATGGTGCTTATCCTCGGCGCCCTGACCGCTTTCAGCGCCATGTCAATCGATATGTATCTCCCCGCCTTCCCGCAGATTGCCCGGGATCTCGGGGTGCCGCTCGGTACGGTACAGCTCTCCATTTCCGCCTTTCTCTTCGGTTCGGCCGCGGGACAGCTGTTTTATGGCCCTCTCGCCGATCGATGGGGGAGGCGTAAGCCGCTCATCTGTGGACTTGCGTTGTACGTTGCCTCAGCAGTGGGATGTGCCTGTGTCAGTACGGGAGAGGGGCTCCTGTTCTGGCGTGTGGTGATGGCTGTGGGAGGTGGCGCCGGAATGGTGATCTCACGTGCTGTTGTACGCGACCTTTACGATACTGCTGAAGCGGCAAGGATGTTTTCGCTTCTCATGCTGGTGATGGGAGCAGCGCCTATCCTGGCACCGATAGCAGGTGGACAGCTCCTGTTGATCACAGGATGGCGTGGTATCTTCGGGTTTCTGGCCGCCTTCGGGCTGCTATCCCTCTGTGCTGCAGCAGCAGGCCTTCCGGAGTCGCTTCCGGCGGAACGACGCATACGGCACAATGTAGCTCAAATGGCCTCAATTTACGGGCGCCTTCTCCGCAACCGCCGCTATGTCCGTTACGCCATTGCGCTGGGATGTGTCGCCGGAGTCAACTTCGCCTACATTACGGGGGCGCCATTTCTCTTTATCGAGTCGCACGGTGTCTCCCCTCAGCACTTCGGCCTCTTTTTCGGCGCTAATGCCTGCGGACTGATCGGAGCGTCACAGGTCAATCGCAGGCTTCTGCGGCACTTCAGTGCACAGCATATCCTGAACGTTGCGCTCACCATCAATGCAATAGTGGCTTGTGTTCTCACCGTCGCTGCGATGACCGGGATTGGCGGCTTCCCTGCACAGGTCATCCTCATTTTCGTTTGCATGTGCATGACCGGGGTTCTCTATCCAAACGTGACCGCACTAGCCTTGGCCCCTTTCGAGAGGGCTGCGGGGAGTGCATCGGCGTTACTGGGGTCGATCCAGTATACACTCGGCGCAAGCGCCGGGGCGCTTGTGGGCACGCTCCACAACGGCACGGCGGTGCCGATGATTGCCACGATGGCGGTCTGCGGCGTGGGAGGCTGGTGCGCCGTGGCAGGTGTTTCCCGCTTTTCTTCGAGTCTTGCCGAAGAGTGCCATGAAAATGCCGTTCCACCCAAGAGTGACAGCCATCATCAACAAAAGCAAACAGCACGGACGTGACGGTTTATGCGCAAGAGAGTTGCCTGATAGCGATGGAAAAGGTATTGTTACGGGAGGTAATGCATCATAGGCCAATGTTATAGAGTGTGTTTTTGCGCGGTAAATGTTCATGGATGACGACTGGCGGGGTCGTGGTGTCTGAGGAAAAAAGCATCACGACTAGAGGGTGGGTGGTTGATATGAAAAAACTGCATAAATCCGGAACGCATGTAAAAACGGTGTTGGCACCAATTGTTGTATCGCTGTTTTTAACCTGTCAGGTGGTATTCGCCGCGGAACCAATAAACATCGGCTTTACTACCGATTTCTCCGGTCCAACCGCGACCCTGACATTGGTCGAGGCTCCCGTTGTCGAGATGGTCGTCAAGGAAGTCAATGCCGCCGGCGGCATTAACGGCAGGCAGATCAATCTGATCATTCAGGACAACGCCTCCAATCCGGCAAAGGCGATCGGGAATGCCAAGATGTTCAAGGACAAGTATAATACCAAGGCGATAATTGCCGGTGTCACGTCTTCCGTGAACATTGCGCTCAAAGCCTGGGCAGAAAGAAATCACATCTCAGTGATCGCATTCGATCCCCAGAGCGATAAACTCTGGGACAAGAGCGGCAAGTCCTGGTTTTTCAGGACTGCACCACCGGCCTCCCTGCTTGTTGAAGCGACTTTGGCCAGGTTGAAGAAGCTTGGATATACCAAAGTTGCATTTGAAGGAACCAGTCTGGCCTGGGGTACCGACACCCTGGCAACAATCAAGGAGAAAGCACCCGCCTATGGCATCACCTTAGTCGGTACCGCTCTGGCAGAGCCCAAAACGAAGGACCTGAGCATTCAGGCCAAGCAGTTGAAAGAGTCTGGCGCCCAGGCACTGATCTGCGCGGATTACGAAAATGAGACCGCGGTATTTGCACGGGCAATGAAAGCGATAGGCTGGAAGCCATATGCGATTCATACCAGCGCCGCAAATATCAATGCATCGATGTCGCTCGGTACGACTGAACTTTTTGATGGCTGGGAGATCGTAACGATTGCTGACAACACAAAGCCGCTTGTGCAGAAGATCTGGGCCAAAACAGAGGCATATACAGGCAGGAAGATCGACCACGACGAGAAGGCTATCCGTGCCTATGACGCCATAAGCCTTCTGGTTGAAGCCCTCAAAAAGAGCGGTAACCCGAATGACGCGACAGCAATCCGTAATGCGTACTACAAACTAAACAACTATGATCGTGCGATTGGTCAGCGGGGCGGCAAGGGCGGATTTGTTGTCGGCAGAAATCACCTCCTTACCACAGAGGGTGTGATTATTTATGCCCTGAAAGCCGGGAAGATGGTTCCGGCGAAATAGCACAAATCGTATGACAAGCTGATGTGATAAGCATGGGTTCCTATTTATGTAAGAACTGTTGTATGCCCCGGAAAGCCGCGGTGTTTTTTTTGCTTGACACAAGATGTATATAGGGATAGACAGGTATATAT
>JBAQPK010000005.1:0-5359 GCA_049305715.1 Desulfuromonadaceae bacterium
CATACAGCCTGTTTGATAACATCTGTCCACGTCACGTCTATCGCGGAGCCAAAACAAATGGAATATGAGATGCGACAACACACCCTAAAGACGCCTTACAGTGTTGGCGAAGTACATTGCTACTCAACTGAAGTAGATGGTAAACTTATTCTGTTTGATTCTGGGCCGCCTTCAGAAGAGGCTTTTATTGAATTGAAATCTCAACTCGACTTATCTCGACTGCAATACATTTTCATCACCCACTGCCACATAGATCACTATGGCCTCGTTCCAAGGATTTGTGATTACTCTGGGGCAAGGGTTTTTATCCCACGTAATGAAGCCGCTAAATATAGACATTGGCCCGAATACCAAAATGACCTTGTGAACCTACTGTCTGAACTTGGTTGTAACGAACAAACAACCACACACATTAGAGAAACAAATGAACGCGACTACCTAGCAACAACTGGCGACCTTAAATACTATGAAATTACAGAGTATTCTGAAGTTGCAACACAACTTGGAATCAAATATTTGAACTGTGCGGGACATTCACAAAGTGATTTAGTTTACATTTTAGGTGACCATGCTGTCACCGGGGACATTCTCTTACGAAACATTTTTCAGGAACCTTTTCTAGATATTAATACGTCAGATTTTTCAGGTAGGTTCCGAACCTACGATAGTTACTGCAACAGCCTACAATCATTAGCTCAAATACGAGGGCTTCATATCCATCCTGGTCATAGGAGGTATGTTAAAGATATTGATGAGTGCATTTTACTCTATGTCAGAAAAGTGCTAGATCTGGCAACCCGAATAAAAGAACTCACCCCTAGTGAATCCATAAACGTTACCGTGAAGGCGCTCTTCGGTGATATATTTAATAAATCTTTTTTAGTATACGCAAAAATATCAGAAATTGTTTTCATAATGGATTTTATCGAAAACCCAGATTTACTAAAGGCGTCACTGGAATATCTCGGCATTTTCGATTCAGTCAGAAATCCCTACTATGCCGTGGTGTGTTAATTGTTTGCAGACGTGAGCACCGTCTCAGCCTGTCGCAGAGCAAGCCGAATCCGCTCTTCCGTATATTTGACTTCTTCATAGCTAAATCATCCACCACATGTGGTGTTATTTGCCAGAAAACTCAAGTATTGAATGGCCTATTTTACATGGAGGGGGTCAATACATAAATATCCTTCTTACAGTACTTCGAACGATCACAACATTGTATTTACTCTCCCATTAACATGGGATAAATTTTGTCACTCTTGCATAGCATTTGCTCCTGTTGAATTTCCTTCTGAGCTTTCGTCAGGAGGGAGTTCCGTCGGAACTGCATCGCCTTTTCAAGTCGCACCGGCAAAACCGGTGTTTTTTTAAAATACATCAATCAATATTCAAGGGATTCATCATTATGGCACAAACGTACTCTACCCCGATCGAACTTCGCTTTTCCGATCTGGACCTATATGGTCATGTAAACAGTGCGGTCTACTTTACTTACCTTGAAACTGCACGGGTGAATCTGTTCAGCGACTTTTTCAAGGAATGGACAGACAAACAGATATACACTCTGGTCGCACATGCCGAGTGTGATTATAAGTTACCGATCCTGTTTGGTGACGAGCTGGTGGTGTCTGTTGTTGTGGCCAGAATCGGCACCAGCAGCTTTGACCTCCACTATCAGCTCCATGATGGCAAAAAGAATACTTATGCCACCGCCCGCACTACGCAGGTCTGTTTCGATAATGTTAAGAAAATCACCGTTCCGGTACCGGACAGCATCGCTAGAATGGCCTGATCTTCAGAGTGGTTGGGGGGGGATTTCGCGGGGGCTACTCACCACCGTCAGTACTGACTGCTCTGTAGACGAACAAGCGAGATTGTCGTTTTAAGTAAAACGAGATCCAGGTTGTTCCTTGAAAACATGAAGTCGGGCTGCATGCAAGAGGTTTTTTTAGTACATATAACTTGCTCTTGAAATTCCTTCGTGTAATTGACATTCGGTATTTTTTCCAATGACACCTCCGTCTGATATTATTGCCAGTTTTGTTGTTAGTTTTCTTCAACCAATCCCATTGCCGCAAGTTATAAGGAGAAAAGAAAGCATGATAGCAGACAAAAACCGGCAGGTAATACTCAGATCTCGTCCAGTCGGCATTCCGCAGGCCGAGCATTACGAGATTGTCACCACCGCCATACCCGAGATCAGGCAAGGCGAATTTCTGGTGAAGAACGAATTTCTCTCCGTCGATCCGGCCATGCGTGGCTGGGTGAACGCAGCGGCAAACTATTCCGACCCTGTCCCTGTTGGCGCTGTGATGCGCGCCTTCGCCGCCGGTACCGTGGTCGCCTCAAAGCATTCCGGCTATGCCGAAGGCGACCGCGTCATGGGCATGCTCGGCTGGCAGGAATACACCGTCACCGACGGCAAGCCGATACGGCGCAAGGTGAAGGAAACCGATCTGTCGTTGTCGTTGTCGCTTGGCGTGCTAGGCATCAACGGTGTCACAGCGTATTTCGCGCTGACCGAAATCGGCGAACCACGCCCAGGTGATACCGTGGTGGTCTCCACTGCCGCTGGTGCGGTTGGCTCCGCCGTCGGTCAGATCGCGAAGATCGCGGGATGCCGCACCGTTGGCATTGCCGGCGGCCCGAACAAGGTAAAGTCCTGTATTGAAGAATTCGGCTACGTAGCCGCCGTAGACTACAAGTCCGCAACATTCGCCACTGATCTTGCCGCAGTCTGTCCTAATGGCGTCGATGTTTATTACGACAACACATCCGGCCCCATCACCGACACTGTTGTACAACACATCAACAAGGGTGCACGCATCGTCATCTGCGGCACGGCCGCGGTCACGAGTTGGAATCCGTGGCCCAGTGGCCCTCGTATCGAACGTCACCTGCTCAACAAGGCGGCGAAGATGCAGGGCTTTTTGATCTGGGACTACGAACATCGTTATGAAGAAGCGGTGGCAAAGCTGGCATCCTGGATCCGTGAAGGCCGCCTCAACTACCGCGAAGAAATTCTCGACGGCATTGAACAGGCACCAGGATCCATTGCCGATCTTTACCGAGGTGATAACTCTGGCAAGCGCCTGATTCGATTGCTCACGGTTTAAAATCCACCCATTCTCTCACGCAACGTGGGAAGACTATTATAAAAACGGTTTACTCTTGGTAGTACTTATTTTTTTGCCAGCCATTCTCTAGAAACAGAGGTTGCCGGTGACAACTTGATCAGGACGTTACAACATGATCTGTCATAAAGGCGTCACTGGAATACCTCGGCATTTTCGAATCGGTCAGAAATTCCTACAATGCCGTAGTGTGATAGGCCAAACATAACTTATCAATCCAAAAAACCAAAAACATTATGATTCTTCAATCCCTTCAATTGTTTAGACGGTCGCTAATACTTGGTATGTATTGTCGCCGTCAGCAAAACAAATCCCTATCCTAATCCTTTATTACTAACGATTGATCAATGTGAAGCTGTTCTACGGCCCGGGTAAAACTTCCCTGGCGATCTCGACAAAGACATCAGCTATCGCAGATCAATCGCCATCCACTTATAATCAAAGTATATGACAAAGATAAAAACAATATATTTTACTTATATATAATCCAGAAGTAGCTTCACTCACATCACGTGTGAACTAGGCTAATTCAGTGCGACTGACTTTTCCACACGAAACTGCGTTGAACTGTGACTGGACGGTACCATTGTATCGTTGGATCAAGGTGCTGGATCGCTGTAAGAGAGGTACTCTCGCATGCTTACGTTGGCATCAGCCAAATTCCGCATGGTCATATCACTCTTGTGCTTGGCGTTACTACCTCTGGTTGTCGCAATGACCAGCCTGTTCTTTGTGGTCGGCGACAACATAGCTGATATGCAGCGACCTCAGCCTTCTGAGCAACTTCATGACCAGTTCATTTCGGTGGGCCGACGAGTTTCTGCGACCACTTCTAAAGATCCGGAGTGGTGCCGAGATCGTAGCTCGCATAAATCTGAGCCACCGCATTGAACTAGACTCCGACGACGAACTTGGTGATCTGGCCCTGGAGTTTAACCTCATGGCCGAAAATTTGGGCAAGGCTTACAACGAGCTTGAAGGGCGAGTACGTGAAGCGACCCGTACGGTTCAGGAGGAGCGCAATCGTTTGGCAACCGTACTGCGGACAATGGTTGATGGCGTAGTCGTGACCAACAAAGCGGTGGAAACGATCCTGATGAATCCGCGAGCACGGATTATTTTGGACCTGGGTTACACGTACGGGATTGGGAGCCAACTGTCACGCATATTCCCAAGCTAACGGCTTGACTATCATTTGAAACGACTGCGGCAACGGTGGGAGTGCGGGAGAGAGTCAGTGAAGGACGTGATTTTCCCGCCGGGCAGCCGGTAATCGACAACCCGATACTTGATACTCTTTTTCTTTCATATGGAATCCATGAAGGGACCGAGGGACACGGCCTCGATGCAATAGCTGAACGGATGGGGATCGTTATCGAGGAGCGCCACACGTCTCTGGGAGATGCCCGAGCTACTGCCCAGGTTTTCCTGTGTCTCATTTCTCTACTGCCGGGAAGAGGAGTACGACCCCTCGCCGATGCAAAAGCTTTCTGCGATCGCCATCTGCTCTTGCGCTGGCAGTCCTCCAAATTTTAGACGCATGGAGGACATTCAGACATGAATAAGCCCTCACGCCGACTCGCCGCACTGTTCGTAATTTGCATAGCGGCCCTGTATCCGCCTCTGCTGGTGGCGTTTAACCGGTCAGTCAGCTTCCTCGGGATTCCGCTTCTGCCACTTTATCTGTTCACAACGTGGGGTATGCTGGTGCTGATAAGCTGGCTACTGAGCAGAGGAGGCGAATCGTGAATGAAACTTTCTGGGTCGCTCTCCTAGGAGTGGGATATCTACTACTTATGTTCGCTATCGCCTATGCCACCGACAAGGCCAGAGAGAACGGCCGCAGCTTGGTTGACAACCCATGGGTGTACAGCGTTTCCATGGCCGTCTATTGTACGTCCTGGACATTTTACGGCAGCGTTGGACAGGCCGCATCGACCGGGCTCGGGTTTCTTCCGATCTATCTCGGACCAACATTGATCTTCCTCCTCGGGCCGACCCTGATCAAACGTCTCGTCCTCTTCTGTCAGACAGAAGGAGTCACTAGCCTGCCGGACCTGCTTGAGATTCTGTACGGTAAAGGATGGGTTCTTGGAGCACTGACCACGGCGATGATGGTGATCGGAGTTACCCCGTATATCGGACTCCAGCTGAAAGCGGTCGGATACACATTCGATCTGCTTACCGGAAGAAGCGTCGTCTCCGGGATACTAGGCGATGCATCC
>JBAQPK010000006.1:0-1871 GCA_049305715.1 Desulfuromonadaceae bacterium
GGTGCCGTCGATCCTGACTACTTCCTTGACTTTCGTCCCGGCAACCTCGGCTGGAAGCGCGTTGATCTTGCTGCCGTAGGCGGTTTCCAGCTCAGGCGACAGTTTGAGGTTGTCGCGGCGGGTGACGAAACGCCCCACTTCGCCATAGAGCCGATCAAGAAGTTCGCGGATACTCTTCCCTTCACGGGCCACCATTTCGGCTACCAGGAAACAGGCCAGGATGCCGTCCTTCTCCGGGACGTGTCCCTTGATCGTCAGGCCGGCGCTCTCTTCGCCGCCGATGACCAGTTTGTCCTGACCGATCAGTTCGCCGATATACTTGAAGCCGACCGGCGTTTCGTAGACCGGGACACCATGTTTCTTCGCTACGGCATCAATCAGGTGCGAGGTCGCGACAGAGCGTGCCACCCCACCTTCAAGCCTGCGCACCCGGATCAGATAATCCAGCAGCAGGGCGATGATATAGTTCGGCTCGATGTAGCTGCCGTCGGCATCCAGGATACCGAAACGGTCGGCGTCGCCGTCGGTCGCAAGGCCGAGCTTGATAGCGGGATCGTTCTTGACAAGGGAAATGAAATCCGGGATGTGCGCCTCGGACGGCTCGGGCGGGTGCCCGCCGAAGTAGGGATCGGGGCGGTCATTGATGATGGTGTACGGAATGCCCCGCTTGCGAAGCGGTTCGTCCAGATAGCCGCGGCCGGTTCCATACATCGGATTGAGCGCAACTAGGCCGAGCCGACCGATGGCATCAAAGTCCACCTTCTGTTCCAGGGAGTTCAGGTAGTCATCATGAGGGTTGATCTTCTCCACCAGTCCCTGTTTGCCGCCATCCTCAAGTGACAATTCCTTGTAGCATGCGGTCCCGGCCGTTGCATTGGCGCGCCGCTCGATCTCACCGGTGGTTTCCGGGAGCGCCGGACCGCCCGAGGATGGTGAAAACTTGATACCGTTGTATTCGGGCGGATTATGGCTGGCGGTAAAGTTGATGCCGCCGGCGGCGCCGCGCCGCAGTATTTCGTACGAGATAACCGGCGTGGGGGTATCCCGTTCGCACAGATACGCCTTGATTCCTGCCCCGGCCAGAACACGGGCGGATGTTTCTACAAAACGCGGCCCCATGAATCGGGTATCGCAACCGATCACGACACCTTTTTCCTGCTCACCAGATGATTTTATGGTATCGGCGATCGCCTGAACAACGACCTTGACGTTATCAAAGGTGAAATCCTCACACAGGATGCCGCGCCAGCCGGATGTTCCAAAGGTGATTCGGGTCATTATCCCCTCCAGGGCATAATAAGACATCTTTTGTCGTGTTAGAATAGTACACATGTGGCCGCTCGTCAAGCGAAACGAAACAGCACGGTTCCAGTTTTTCACCCCCTCCCAAGACCACACTTGACCTGAATCAGCCAACAGTAGTATATGATTACGTTCAGAATATATCGTAAAGGACAATTGCATGACCAAAGAACTTGCCAAGGGGTACGAACCCCATGATGTTGAAAAAAGATGGTACAGCGAGTGGGAAACAAAGGGGTATTTCCATGCCGCCGCGACCTCTGACAAGAAACCGTACTCCATCGTAATCCCCCCCCCAACGTCACCGGTGCCCTGCATATGGGGCATGCCCTCAACAACACGCTGCAGGACATCCTCTGCCGCTGGAAACGGATGCAGGGGTATAACGTACTCTGGATGCCCGGCACCGACCATGCGGGAATCGCCACCCAGAACGTGGTCGAGCGGCAACTGTCCGCCGAGGGAAAAGATCGCCATGATCTCGGGCGCGAAGCATTTATAGACCGGGTCTGGAAATGGAAGGCGGAATCCGGCGGGCAGATCATCGGCCAGCTGAAACGCCTGGGCGC
>JBAQPK010000007.1:0-13796 GCA_049305715.1 Desulfuromonadaceae bacterium
CATATCCTTGTGCTGCTCTTTCATCAACTCTTCTACAACCAGTTCCAGGCTGTCCATCTTCAAAATATCAGAATAGCTGGTTTTCGTCGAACTGATGATCACTCCGCCCCGATAAAGCAGAGTGATAATATGAGGATTTGCCACGCCACTATCTTCAGTCTGGACGTGGAACAGCTCCCCTTTATACTTTACATTGTGATTAAACCCCAAAACCATTGCAGTACCAACCAGATATTACGTTATTTCGCGTTATCGTACCACTTCGGGCAAAAGCAATCCAGTTAAAATCGTGCGCCCGACCGCTACATTCATTCATAATGGGACAGGGGACAGGCAGCCGGATTGACTTCCAGCAACGGCCCCCCGCCCCATGAATATGGCGGCAAAAACGTTTGAAACATATTCCTGCCGAGTGTTACGCTGTCAATCGCGATCGCCCAGCAGAAGCTTGATTTTTGCGACAGCCTCCATCGCATCCTTTGCATAGAGGTCGGCGCCGATACTATCGGCATATTCCTGGGTCACTACCGCTCCGCCGACCATGGTAAAGGTTTTGACTCCGGCTGCACGCAGTTTTTTAAGCACATTGTCCATCTCCGACATGGTCGTTGTCATCAAGGCGGAAAGCCCGACCGCATCGACCGCAAACTCTTTTGCCTGCGAAATGATCGTAGCGGCTGAAACATTTTTGCCGATGTCGTGAATGTCACCCTCCACGGTCGCCATGAGGATACGGCCCTTGCTCTGAAAGGCCTGCCCCTTCATCTCTTCCTTCAGCCGGGCAAAACCGGCCTGCATGGTATCGGCGGACTGCATGACCTGCGGCAGAAAATATATATTTCGTTCAAAACGCCGGCCGACCTCTTCCAGACCGGGGAGGAGCCCCCCGTTGCTGATTTCCAGCGGAGCAGTCCCCTCAGCCAGAGCCTGCTCCACCAGGGCAACAATGCCGTCGCGGTCCCCGCCGATAACCGCCTGTGACAGACGTTCAAGAATCGTGCAGCCCGTTCCGGCCGGTGGCGCCTGTTGAACAGCCGCAGTCTGCTGATCACGATAGGCTTCGATGTAGGCGGACGCCTGATGATCCCGGTTGAGCAGCACCATCGCCGATCGCCAGGCGTCCATCATCGGTTTATCCTTGGGGTTGATGATGGCGGCATCCAGTCCCGCCTCCATCGCCATGGCAAAGAACGCGGATGAGATCAGGGGGCGCTGCGGCAGTCCGAACGATATGTTGCTGACCCCCAGCACCGTTGAAAGCCCCAGCTTCTGTTTCACCAGACGGATGGCGCGAAGCGACTCGGCTGCCCGTTTCTGTTCGGCGCTTACCGTCAGGGTCAGGCAATCGATGATGATATCGCTGTCAGGGATGTCGAGGCGGCGGGCGGCGTTGCGGATGCGGCGGGCAACGGCTACCCGCCCCTCTGCGGTTTCAGGAATACCTTTCCTGTCAAGGGCCAGTCCGATTATGGCCGCACCATATTTTTTTGCCAGCGGCAGTACCTTTTTGAGGCTTTTGGCTTCGCCGGACACCGAATTGATCAGCACCTTGCCGTCAGCCGCCTTTAGACCGGCTTCCAGTGCGGCCGGGCTGGAGGAATCAAGCACCAGCGGCACGGTGACTGCGCCGGATGCGCAGAATACGGCCCGCTGCATCGCTGAAGGCTCATCGATTCCGGGCGCGCCGACGTTGACATCCAACAGTGCCGCACCGGCCTGAACCTGATCGATCGCCTCCCGGCGGATGTAGGTCACCTTTCCTTCCTGAAGCTCCTGTGAATAAAGTTTCTTACCGGTCGGATTGATCCGTTCACCGATTATCGCCGTGGTGGTACCGGCCCCAACCTTAACCCAGCCGGAACGGCTGGAAAGAAAGGTCGCCCCGCTTTGGTGAACGCCAGGGAACCAGGATTTCTGCCTTGATGCCAGCGCCTGTTTCATGGCGCGGATATGGGCCGGCGTCGTACCGCAGCAGCCGCCGATGATCCGGACTCCCAAGGCGATCATTCTTTCATGATAGGCAACCATCTCGTCCGGCGTGCCGGGAAAGACGGTTCGGTCACCAACCAGCTGCGGCAGGCCTGCATTGGCCTGCGAAATCAGCGGTAAACCGGTAACCTGGCGCATACGGCAAAGTATGTCGTAAATGCCATCGACACCCAAACCGCAATTCGAGCCGACGATATCAGCGCCGGCAGCAGCGAGCGTAATGGCGGCCGCTTCGGGAGGGGTTCCCAGGACAGAGCGGCCATTATCATCAAAAGTCAGCATGGCGATGACCGGAATTGTGGCGGAAACCTCCCGGATCGCGATAACGGCGGCACGGCACTCTTTGATATCAAGAAACGTTTCAAGGGTGATCAGGTCGGCCCCTGCCCCGACAAGCGCTTCGGCCTGTTCGCGAAAAGCCCCCTTCATCCGGTCGAACGACACCTCACCCAAAGGCTCGACAAATTGTCCGGTCGGCCCGATCGAAGCGCCAACGTACGCCTTGGTCCCCGCAGCGGCGCGGGCGATCTCGACCGCACGGCTATTGATCTCGATCAGGCGCTCTTCCAGCCCGTAATGAGCCAGCTTGAACCTGGTCCCGCCAAAGGTGTTGGTGACGATTATATCGGCGCCTGCCTCGATATAGTCGCGATGAACCGACGCGACCACTTCCGGCATGGTCAGATTGAGTTCCTCCGGTGACTGCCCCGGCTGAAGTCCGCGTTCCTGGAGCATCGTGCCCATGGCACCGTCAAGGATCAGGACCCGCTCCTCTATTGCTTCGCGAAATGGTTTCATCTAGAGTCCCCTTTGCGGTTGGTATTCGATCCGTCCGTATTCGTTACCGGCTCTGGCGAAGGGGACTGCTCCAGGGAATAGTCGGGCGCCAGCGGATCGGAAAGATCGAGATGGCGCAGAACTGCCTCTTTGTTGCCATCAACGTTTATTTTAACCTTCTGGATCTGTGGGAAATTGACTGCAACGGTATCAACAACAGAGTAGACCGCCAGCATCTCGGCAGAACTGCCGGAAAGCATCTCATCGGAAAACGTACGATTAAATTCGATTGTAGCCTGATTATCTTCCATGCGTACGGCATCGACAGTCGTTCCCTCAGGCACCGTTTCCCCTAACTCGCCAACAGGGCCATTCAGCAACTCGTCAAGAACACTTTTCAGACAGGCATTGTTATCCTCACAGGGGCCGATCTTCCGTGTTTCCCGCGCCAGCCGCGTTCCTTGCGCGGCAAAAAAAAGCGTGATCACCCGGTTCCCCTCTCCGCTCTGCCGGGGTGGAGTGACCGCAATTTCGTGACTGGAGCGATATTTCTGCCAGATCATGATGCTGAAAAACAGGATAAAAATCAGGAACGGGATAAGGATACTGATTGTGATCTTTTTTCGCGGGCGAGCCGGCATCAGACAATCCCCTCTTCTTCATCAAGACTTACCTGGAATACGTCTCCCAGTCTTCCACCCAGAAAACGGTTGCCGACCCGGACAAAACCGGCCGGTATGTCGCTGACAAAATAGTTGTGGTTCCCCTTCTCGGTCGGAGGACGGAGCAAACCTTTGTCAGCCAGAATGGCAGCCACCGTTCTGGCCGTCTCCTCGGCCGAATCCACCAGTGCCACACCCGGCCCCATAACATCCGCTATCAGCGGTTTGAGGAGCGGGTAATGGGTGCAACCGAGTACCAGCGTATCGACTGCAGCATCTTTCAGCTCCTGAAGATAGGTTTGTGCCGTCAACCGTGCCACCTGATTATCGGTCCACCCCTCCTCCGCCAAAGGCACAAACAGGGGACAGGCACGGGTGAGTACCTCGGCGTCCGGTTTCAGCCGCTTGATCGCCCGTGTATAGGCACTGCTGCGGATGGTGCCGGCAGTACCGATGACGCCGATCCGCCCGGAACGGGTAACCTCGACGGCCCGGCGGGCGCCCGGTTCGATGACGCCAACCACCGGTATCGACAGTTGACGCTTGAGAGCCGGCAACGCCACCGCGGAGGCGGTATTACAGGCCACAACCAGCAGTTTGATATCTCTCCTGACCAGGAATGAGGCGATCTCGCCAGCATAGCGCGTTACCGTTTCCGGAGACTTGGTGCCGTAGGGCACGCGGGCGGTATCACCGAAATAGATTGTATCCTCCTGGGGGAGAGCCTGCATGATCTCGCGCAGAACCGTCAACCCCCCCACGCCGGAATCAAATATGCCGATCGATTTCCACGTCACAACGCCCTCGCCTCGCATGATAAATACAACCTCAAGAATCCTGTATTGTATACTTTTTGACCTAATTCAGGCAAGCCATTTGCTACACTTATTGCTGATTCATTGACAATACCGATGCATTTCCAATAAAGTTGCAATTTCACTACCTATCTAAAAATAGCTCGGATTTATTGCCCTTTCGCCAAAACAAGGCAACCAAAAGCAAAACAAGAGAGAATTGTTCTTAATGCGACCTATTTTTAATGCCAGCTTTGTTCAACGGCGGCTTTATTGATGGTCACTATCGGTCTTTGGGGTGGGTGTCTATTCGCATGTCCTATCAAACAGTTTCATCAGTTTTGGCGATCCATAGTATATCACCCATAATGAGCATGTTATGGGTGGACTTACCGCCACTGGAGTTGCTTCGGAATAAACCCTGCAGGGATATCTTTGGCGGAGCGTCATGGTTGCCCTTGTATTTGCCATTCACCGTGGAATCAGTCGCCTGGCAGCGGAGCGCAAGGATGTTCCCTGTGCTTTTTCTGGTTACTGTCGATGCACTTTTATGCGGCATATGTGAAGAGTCCGGGCGTGGGACGCTACCTTGCGGTATTGTTGCTCCACACCTTCGCCATCCTTTCCAAACCGATGGCTGTTACTCTTCCTTTCGTGTTGCTACTTATCGATGTCTGGCCACTTGGCAGGCTGGTCGGCGAAGGTCCTGATGGAGGGAAAATACCAAATTGGTTACGACTGGTGCGCCTTGTTTGGGAAAAAACGCCACTTATCCAACTTTCGGTCACGGCCGTTGTCATCACATTACGCCATTCCAAATCGTATCTCTTCATCGGATGGTTATGGTACCTCGTGACGCTGGTGCCGGCAATCGGGAAATTCAGGAGGGAGCACAATCCATGGCCGACCGCTATACTTATAGACCTCACCTCGAATTGGCCTTCGGCATCATCTGGTCGGCTTGTGATCTATGGCTACCGCAGCGTTTGCGGATACCCTACCTTGTCGTCGCAAGCGCGACCCTACCCTTCACGCTAGCCGCCCTCTCACCTCGGCCCAAATCGGCAACTGGCGTTCCTCCGAGACTCTCTACGTCACACGCTTCGGATGACAGGCGCTTGCGGAATATCGCCTGCTCCTCACCCTAAATCCCAAGGTTGCGGAAGAATTGCTTAGGATAACAATGTCACCATAAATGGGCTGTAAAATGAGTGATTTTACATCGCTATCTTTGATGGAGCAGGGCATTAGAGAACGAGATAAAAAGGGACATAATGACATGAATTGTGAGCATTATGCCCCTGATATTAATAATCAATAAATACCGTTCGCAATCAGATCATAATTGCTGTCATAACAATTAACAAGCTTGGTTTCCCCCGAGTTATTAGGATCAACCGGCAGCGTATTGATCTTTGTATTTACTATTTTAGCATTTGCTGTGGATATTTTTCCTGTTATGTTTGAGTTTTCAATTATAATTTCGCCTTCTGCACCTGAAAGAACTGCATACCCCCAGCCCGCATCAGTTTGAGATACCAGTGTGCCGGATAAACATTTCACGCTGCCTGGGCCTTCATTAAATATAGCTGCATACGCCGACCCTAAGCCGGTAATGCTGAAGTTTTTTAAGGTTACACTCGCTCCCTTTGGCATCAGGAAGACATTTTCCAGTGTTATATTTGACATTGTGACGGGAAAGGGATTTCCATAATTTGCCTGGATGACAATAGTTGATGTACTGACCACAGGGTTCTTTGCTCTTATGTTATCTATTTTGAGAGTACTCAAATCTTCACCATTAACCAGCCTGATATATATTGGGGTAGATGAATCCTGGCCTGCAATTATGGATATATCTTGAAGTGTTACACTTTCAGCCGTTACGTATATACCGTTCCCATAGTACCCCCCCATGCCATTCGTTTTGTAATTTATTTTTATCAGCTTTGCACCTGTGTATCCAACCGTTACCAGGGTCGATTCAATAGTCAGGTTCTCAATCGTCATGAAAGGGGCTAAATTGATAGTACCCTTAATAATTACGGAGTCCCGGTCGGCGCCAACAACGCTGACGTACGGCTTTAGGTTTAAGCCTTGCAGATCTTCCTCATACACACCTGGCATCACATTGATCACGTACTTCATCGTTTCTGAATTATCAGAAATCGATTGGGCGGCCGATAAGATTGAATTGAAACTGTTGACATTATCCACAGCGCCTTTATGTACCACCTTGATTCCTGCATAAGCCCCCAACAGAGCGGGACTTATTGAACCTGTAAGTTTAGAGCTTGAGACTGCAGAAATTTTTTCATCGGTTACTGCGCCGTCTGCGATCGTGCTAGTGGTAACTTGACCTGATGATAATTCACTCAAGCCGGCAGGACCTTGTGGACCAGTTTCACCAGTTGCACCAACCGGACCTTGTGGACCAGTTTCACCAGTAAGACCCGTTGCGCCAACCGGACCAGTAGCACCAGTAGTTCCAACGGGGCCTTGCGGACCAGTTGGCCCCGCAGTACCGACACTGCACACCCATCCACTGCCAGCAACAAATTGCAGATAATTTCCGGTTGGGCAGACAACCCCTAACTTCGAAGCAGTTACCGCGCCATCCTGAATATGACCCGTCTTGACGCCACTACCCGTAGTCAAGATCTGCCCGCTGGCACCATCGGCGGCAATAATCGCCGCCGAGTTGATCGTATCAGGCCCGTTCTGTGCAGCAAACGACATCGACGCAGGTGACAACATTGCCGTTACCGCCATCGCCACCACCCAACTTACTGCTCTACTTCCGATTCTTCTCATCTGACTTCCTCCTCTGCTGGAATTATGCGGTTCAATGACCGCACAGCCGATTTCGATTCAAGTTGAGAGTGGTGACTCCTCAGCCAAACTCCAAACGCGAAAACGCTGTCCTCCGGCATCAAACCAAAAGAAAGGCGTAAAAACAAGGCCAACTCGTTCTGTAATCTTTTCATTGAATGAAAGATGCTGAGCAGGGGAGTTATGACATATTGAACTGCAGGCGCATGCCATGCGCCCCTACGGATGAATTTAAAGTTGTTCTGAGTGACTCGTGCTGAGCGAAGCCGAAGCAGGCATGAAGTGTGAGGAATCGCGTTCCCCTGCCCTGTTGGTGTCAAGTATATTTGTGCGACGTTCCAGTTGTTTTCGAGCGTATGAGCCATCTGGTCCGTCAGCCTTTTGTAAAACAGAGAATTTAAAATATTTATTTAACTTTCTTTATACCGCCAGAGATAAGAAGTCAAGGCTTGTAATGTTCGGGGAGGGGGAGATAATATTGTTCCAAAAGCCACAGCGGGGTAAGACCAAAAGCGTCGGAGAAAGGCTTTAGGGCCTGCAAACTACATCTTGAAAGTCCTGCCAAACCATACAACGTGTCTGATTTCTGATTATTGCATATTTATTATGTTCAACTGCACTGTAATACGGTAAAGTTACTTCACTATTAGTTCTTTATTCCGGGGGTGATATATGTATTCCATGGATAACGTAGGCAGAAACACCATCGCCATGGTTCTGGCGGGGGGGAAAAGGGGAGCGCCTCAGCCCGCTGACCCTGCGTCGTGCCAAACCGAGCGTCGCCTTTGGCGGAAAACACAAGATCATCGATTTTGTCCTCTCCAACCTGTTCAATTCCGGCATCAAGAAGGTCTATATCCTGACGCAGTACCGCGCCTATTCGCTGAACAAGCATATCCGCGAATCTTGGGGGAAATGGACCGGCCTGGGTGAGTTCTACGTAGCAATCTCTCCCGAGACGAGCAGCGAAAGCGAGGAGTGGTTCAAGGGCACCGCGGACGCCATCCTCCAGTATCTGCGTTTCGTCGAGTCATCCGATGCCGACTACGTGGCGATTTTCGGCGGGGACCATATCTACAAGATGGATATCACCCAGATGATCAATTTCCACCGGATGAACCGGGCCGACATAACCATTGCCGCGCTGGAAGTGCCTGCCGAAGAGGCAAGCCGTTTCGGCGTCTTATCGGTGGACGATGATTCGCGGGTGATTGCATTCAATGAGAAACCTGATGCGCCTGAAACGATCCCTGGGCGCGAAACCTGCTTCGCCTCGATGGGCAATTACATCTTTTCTACCAAAAAACTGATCGAGGTACTGCTGGAGGGGAAGAAAAAGTACGAGGATCTTGACTTCGGCAAGCATGTGATTCCGATGATGCTGGAGAGCGGCGACCGGATCTTCACCTACAATTTCAACGACAACCTGATCCCCGGCATGAAGGCCGAAGAGAGGGGATACTGGAAGGATGTCGGAACAATCGAGGCTTACTACGAGGCCAACATGGATCTGGTCCATGTCTCACCACAGCTCAATCTGTATAACTACAAGTGGCCGATTCTGACGAACCAGGGAAATCTCCCCCCCGCCAAGACGGTATTCGATGACAGCGACCGCCGGGGGGTAAATATCGACTCATACGTCTGCGCCGGATGCATCACCAGCGGCAGCACCGTCAGACGCTCCATCCTCGGACCGCTCTGCAAGATCAACAGCTACAGCTTGGTAGAAAAGTCGATTCTGTTTGAAAACGTCACCGTCGGGCGGCACGTCAAGATCAAACGGGCGATCATCGACAAGGGGATTGTAATTCCGGACGGGGCGACGATCGGCTACGATACGGAGGCCGACCTGCGCAACGGCTACACAGTCACCGAATCGGGCATCGTTGTCGTGCCGCGCAAGGACAAATGACCCTGTAGGGGCATCCCCTTGCGGGTGCCCGTCTTTAAATGGCACTTGTGCATGTTCCAACATGGGCCGACCGCAGGGGATCGCCTCCTGCGTACAATTTCAAAACGCTCTCCAGACATTCCAGCAGCCGCTTATTCTCATCACCGGTGCGGACCGCAACCCTGAAAAAGCGATCGGACAGCCCCACAAAACTGGCACAATCACGGATAAGAATCCGGTAGGGCAGCAGACGCTCCCTGAGTTCCCCGGAAGTCATCCCCTCCACAATCTCCACCAGCAGATAGTTGACGCTCGAAGGATACAACCTGAACTGTGAAAAATTCGCCAGACCGTCGATGAGGGCGCGCCTCTCCTGCCGGATAAACTCCAGACTTTCCTGATTATGCCGGACGTCCTGAAGAGCCGCCGCTCCAGCGGCCAACGCCAGCGAATTTACACGCCACGGCCCTCCCATCGAGTCGAGCCGTTCGGCAAGAGGGACATTGCTGACGGCATATCCGAGACGCAGCCCGGGGATACCGAAAAATTTGGTCATCGAGCGCAGCAGGATGGCATTTTCGCTCTGGGCAATCATTCGTTTGGCCGAGGCTTCCTCGCAAAAATCCATGAACGCTTCATCCAGAACCAGAAACGTGCCGGCGGAAAGGCAGAGTGTGCGGATCTTTTCCATGGTTCGCTCCGGATAGAGTTTCCCGCTCGGATTCCCGGGGTTACAGATGAAAAGCGCATCAACCCCTCCGGCCAGAGCCCGCTCCAATTTGTCGATATCGATGGAAAAGTTGTTTTCGGGTGTCAGAATAAAATGCTGCACGTCCCAATGATGTTGATTAAGTGCCTTGACATATTCGCTGAACGAGGGGGAGATAATCAGCGCTTTCTTGCCGGGGAGCAGGGAGGGCAGATTATAAATCAGCTCGGTCGAGCCGTTGGCAATCGTAAAGTGAGCCGGGGAAAGATCATGGAATTTTCCGAGCGCCTGTTTCAGCTCGTTGTGGCTGGTATCAGGATAATGAATCAGGTTGTCAAGTGAGCCGATCAGGGCATTGCGCACCCCGGAAGACATGCCGAGCGGATTTATGCTGGCGGAAAAATCGATTACCTGATCGGGTGCGACGCCAAGCGATCTGGCTGCGGTGAATACATTACCGCCATGATCATATGAACGGGACATGGAATCCTTTCAGGCAGAAGGCGGCGGCAATACAAACGCCGCCCATCAGCAGGGTTGAGATGTACATCAGCTTGATCATGCTGCGATACGCACGTTCGTCAAGCGGCTGCAGCGGATCGCCAATATACTCTTTCCATGACGGCACCCCGCCATAGCTGGCAGCGCCCCCCAATCGCACGCCTAAAGCCCCGGCCGCAGCCGCTTCCGGGTGTCCGCTGTTGGGCGAAGGGTGGTTGCGGCGATCCCTGGCTGTTATTCGTGCGGCGCCTGATGCCGAGCAGCCGGCCAAGGGAGCGGCAACTACCAGCAGCAGGGCGGAGAGGCGGGCCGGGACATAGTTCAGCACGTCATCCATCCGCGCTGACGCCCACCCCATTTTCAGATAACGCTGGTTCTTGTAACCGACCATCGAATCCAGGGTACTGACCGCCTTGTAGGCCATAGCGGCAACCGGCCCACCGATTGTCAGCCAGAAAAGCGGTGCAATAATACCGTCGGATGTGTTTTCGGCCACCGTTTCCACAACGGCGCGCCAGATGTCCGGTTCTTCAAGCCCTTCAGTATCACGCCCCACGATGTAGGAGAGATAGCGCCGGGCGGTCGGGAGGTCGCCTGCCTGCAGCGCGGACGCAACGCGGGCAGACTCATTGTGCAGGGAACGGGCGGCCAGGCAGGTTGAAGAGAGTACAACGGCGGCGATCCAGCCTGCGAGGGGCATAAGGGAGACCAGCGCCCGCAGCAGAATCCAGGTTGTGCCGGCAGAGCAGATAACAACCAGCAGTAGCAGCACCACCCCGGCCAGACGCTGGTTAAGCCGGTCATGGCGGAGTGCCCGGTCCAGCCGGTGGATCAGGCGCCCGATTGCAACCACCGGATGCGGAAGCCAGCGTGGATCTCCGATTGCCAGGTCGATCAGCAGCGCCAGAAAGATAACCAGCGAATCAGGGGGTGTCACTGCCAAGTCCACATATTGCCAGGATGCGCGGCAGGTCGAGATGCTTTTCAAACTGCTCCGCCAGCTGGTCAAAGGGATCGTGCTGCGACTGTTTCTGGATTCCACGTCTGAGCGCCATCCCCTTTTCAAGTCGAATGCTGTTCAGGTAAATTTCGCGGAAGCTGCTGTTTTCGAAGAGCCCATGCAGATAAGTGCCGAAGATCCTGCCATCGGGCGAAACTGCTCCGTCCTCCACGGTAACCGATGCATCGCCGCGCCGGAAAATGCGGGAGAATGGACGGAGACCCCTGTCAAGGGTCGTCACTCCCATATGGATTTCATAGCCGGTTATGACCCCGCCACATTCAGGAGCAACCTTCAAACCACCCTCATCCAGATATGTCAGAGCCTGATGAGTCTCTTTTTCGATCAGGAGAACCGTTGTCGAAGGGAGCAGGTCCAACCCCTGCGCCTCTTTGACAGATGATTCAACTCCGTTTGGATCGAGTATTGCCGTCCCCAGCATTTGAAAACCACCGCATATCCCTGCTATATGCCCCCTGAAGTCGCGTATTGCGTCGAAAAGCCCGCGCTCCATCAGGAAATACAGATCTGCTATCGTTGATTTACTGCCGGGTATGATCAGGAGATCCAGACCCTGCAGCTGATCCGGCATTTCCACATAACTGAGATGGACATCCGGTTCGTTCCGCAGCGGATCGAAGTCGGTAAAGTTAGAGATTCTCGGCAGCTTGAGGATGCCGATATGGATTTTTTTGAGGCCGGTCATAATGCTGACGACTTTGGAGCGGTAGCTGAGAGCGACGCTGTCTTCTTCCGGCAGGGCTATCTCGGCAAACCAGGGGAGTATCCCCAGCACCGGCACACCGGTTCGCTGCTCGATAAAATCGATGCCCGGCTTCAGGATATCGGCATCGCCACGGAATTTATTAATGATAATTCCCTTGATGTAGGAGCGCTCCGACGGCTCCAGTAGCTCTATCGTGCCGATGATCTGCGCAAACACGCCGCCACGGTCGATGTCGGCAACCAGAATAACCGGACAGCGGGCCATTGTGGCGATCCTGAGGTTGGCAATATCGTTTTTCCTCAGGTTGATTTCCGAAATGCTTCCCGCCCCCTCGATGACGATAAATTCATATGCCTGACGAAGGCGGTCAAAACTCTCCTGTACCTTTTCAAAAGCGGTCGGCTTGAAGGCGTCATATTCCGCAACAGACATGTTACCGACCGGCCTCCCCTGCACAACGATCTGGCTGCCGGTATCGGAATTCGGCTTGAGCAAAACCGGATTCATGTCGGTGTGGGGGTTGATTTCACATGCCTGGGCCTGCACCGCCTGGGCGCGGCCGATTTCCCCCCCTTCCGGAGTAACATATGAATTAAGCGACATGTTCTGAGACTTGAAGGGGGCAACGGCTATCCCGCGTTTGACCAGACAGCGGCAGAAACCTGATGTGACAACCGATTTTCCGACATCTGATGCGGTTCCGCAGAACATGAGCGCTTCCGGATGTTGGCGCGGTCCCTGATCCGCAGCTGATTCAGTTACAGTGGCAGCCGGACCGTATTTGGCGGCATAGCCCCGTGGCGTCACGATACGCCCTTCAGCATCAATAAAACTGCTGGCGTTGCCGATCAGCACGATGCTGGTCATGTCGATCTCATGGTCGAGCAGTCGGCCGAGGGTTGTCACGACGACTGTTTGACCGTCACGACAGGCGTTGCGAACGATCCCGGAAGGGGTATCTGCCGGGCGGTGTGCCAGGAGGATGCCCTGCGCTTCCTCTATCTGGGTTCTGCGGCTTTTGCTGCGCGGGTTGTAGATGGCAACAACAAAATCTGCCCGTGCTGCCGCTTCCAACCGGGCTTTGATCAGATCCCACGGGGTCAGCAGATCTGACAGAGAGATCACAGCGAAATCATGCATCAGCGGGGCGCCAAGCAGTGCAGCCGCAGCCTGAACGGCAGAAATCCCCGGGATAATCCGGACATCGAGACGAGGCAGATCCTGATCCTGCTTGGTATCGATCTCCACCAACTCCAATACCAGCCCGGCCATGCCGTAAATTCCGGAGTCGCCGCCTGATACCAGTGCGACAGATTTTCCTGCGCGCGCCAGTCTGATCGCCTCGCGGCAGCGCTGCACCTCCTGCATCATGCCGGTAGACATGACCTGTTTGCCTTCCAGCAGCGGACGCACCAGTTCAATGTAATTATCATAGCCGATGATGATGTCGGAAGCCGCAATTGCCTCCTTGGCGGCTTCCGTCAGATGACTGGGGGCACCGGGTCCGGTGCCGACGATATACAGTGGTGTCATGAATGCCTCGCAGCAAGAAATGTTATCAGGTAGCACCTTATCGGCATAATGGTTAATCCTCTATTAAAACCAGCTTCTTCCTCGGTTAGCGGTCGGCGTACACAATCAGTCCTGATTCTGTCACCTCGACCCGACAGTTTGAAAATCCGCGGCGCTTGAGGCGAAACATGATGAGCGGCGCGACCAAGGGGTGAACCCTTGCCAGAACCAGAGGGAACTGACTGTATGAGATCCCGAGAAGAGCATCTACCGTCGCTTTGAGGCCCGTTGAATGCGATTTTCCTCTTTGTACCCGTGTCGTCTCTGTGCCGGATTTCATGCCCTAGCTGTGCTCGCTTGTTTCGTGGAACTCCAGTGTTTTCCAGCTCTCAATGGTGT
>JBAQPK010000008.1:0-2336 GCA_049305715.1 Desulfuromonadaceae bacterium
CAGTTCCCCCACCTCGTCTAAAAACAGAGTCCCGCCACAAGCAAGTTCAAACTTCCCGGGTTTCCCTTTCTTTTTTGCGCCGCTGAATGCCCCTTCCTCATAACCGAAGAGTTCCGATTCAATAAGGTCGCGGGGGATAGCACCACAGTTTATCGCAACAAATGGCCCCTTGCTTTTGTTTGAGGCTTCATGGAGGGCTTGAGCGAAGAGTTCCTTACCAGTGCCACTCTCTCCAAGTATAAGAACCGTCGCAGATGATTTTGCGATACGGCGTGCCTGTTCTATGAGCTTTAGCATGGCTTGGTTATTTGAGAGTATTTTGTCGAACGTGTAGCGATTTCCACGCATCTCGTCCAGCAATGTTTCATAACGTTCTACCTGTAATTCCATGGAACGTACCCTGCCGGCCAATTTATCAACCTGATCCGTGCTTTGGAACAGGATTTTTCCGACGGCCCCGACCACCTTTTTTTCTCTCTTAATCGGGAGGTTGATGGTAACCTTTGTCTTGCCCTGCAAGTCAACTACCTGGGCAGTGTCAGCAACACCGGTACGCGCAACATCCGTTAAGCGACTAGCCGGAGCATACGATGACAGGGCGACGCCAGCTCCACCTCCCGACTCAAAACCTAACCACTGCTCATTGGCCGGACTTAGAAAGGTTACTTTGCCATTCGTATCTACAGCGGTTAGTCCCTCGTACGGACTATTGAGAACCATCCTGACCATTTCTTCATTTATGGGCGAGTCTCCATAAGGTCCCAATATCTGGTCTGCCGTTCGTATTCGCCGGAATACCAGTATTTCGACTCGTTGTTTTCCTTCTGATTGTATGAACCAGTCATTATCCCAAAAAAACCACTCTCCCATTTTTAGACTTCTTAGTTCATCAGGAAGCTGGTCTCCTACCTTGATTTTCAGATTTGCAGGCCCTGTGAAGTCGTGACCGATGGCGACGATGGTGCTCGTATCGTCGACAAAGACGACACCGCAACGGCAATACTCTGCTTTCCTGTTTAATGCTTTTGCGTGAGATGTCTCCATTTATCTACATGTCTCCTTCTGGGTACGCCTTGTTGGCGGCCAGTTTCATGGCCTGGTTAGGTGCGTCTGTATACATCGGTCTACACATTCAAAAATATAGCAAACGTATTTTTGTTTGTATATAACAAATTAAACTAGATATATCAAGTGGTTAATGGCTAATTGCTGCTTTTGTTGCGTTTGGCATGATAACTGAAATAGAAACTCGTTATAAAAACACAGATACCATGATGCAGGAGGGAAGAGATGTTTACCGAAGAACAGAAACTGACGTTGGACATGGTGCGCGACGTGGTGGCCCGTGAAATTGCGCCGCTGGCACAGGAACTCGACGAGAAATCACTTTTCCCGGAACATGCAAGGGACCTGTTTGCGCAACTGGGACTGCTCAACCCGCTGCTGTCAGAGGAATACGGCGGCGCCGGCATGTCGATTCTGACCCTGGCCATGGTGCTGGAGGAAATATCGAAAGTCTGCGCCTCAACCGCGCTGCTGCTGATCGCCCAGACTGACGGCATGCTCCCCATCATCCACGGTGGGAGCCCCGAACTCAAGGAACGCTTCCTGCGCCGCTTCGCCGGTGAGTCAAAACTGCTGACCGCCCTCGGGGCTACCGAGCCCAACGCCGGCTCCGACCTCCTGGCCATGAAGACCCGCGCCGTGCGCCAAGGTGACAAGTATGTCATCAACGGCCAGAAGTGTTTCATCACCAACGGATCGGTCGCTGACGTCATCGTGGTCTACGCCTATACCGATCCGGAGAAGGGGTCGAAAGGGATCAGCGCCTTCGTCGTGGAAAAGGGAACCCCGGGACTGATCTATGGCCGCAACGAATCAAAGATGGGTATGCGCGGTTCCATAAACTCCGAACTCTTCTTCGAGAACATGGAGATTCCCGCCGAAAACATCATCGGCGCGGAAGGGACCGGCTTTGCCAACCTCATGCAGACCCTCTCCACCAACCGCGTCTTCTGTGCGGCCCAGGCGGTAGGGATCGGCCAGGGGGCGCTGGATATCGCCATCAAGCACACCCAGGATCGTGTGCAGTTCGGCAAGCCCATTGCCCATCTGACACCGGTCCAATTCATGATCGCCGACATGGCAACGGCGGTGGAAGCCTCGCGCCTCCTGACCGGAAAAGCAGCTGAACTGCTTGATGAACATGACAAGAAGGCGGTGCTGTACGGCAGCATGGCCAAGACCATGGCCAGCGACACCGCCATGCAGGTGACCACCGATGCAGTACAGGTACTGGGTGGTTCCGGCTACATGAAAGAGAACAACGTGGAGCG
>JBAQPK010000009.1:0-20746 GCA_049305715.1 Desulfuromonadaceae bacterium
CAGTCCCCCCATGCCGATAAAGAACAGCAGGCCGGCCAGAACCAGGATATGTTCCAGAGGGACGATCATAGCGGAACCCCCTCACCCGGCCCACCCCTCTCTCTATCTCTCCCCCCGAGGGGGAGAGCATTCATTGCCCTCTCCCTCCGGGAGAGGGGTTGGGTGAGGGACTGGCCACCCTCTCCTTTAGGCCCGACGTTTGGGTCATCAGGGAGAGGGGTTGGGGTGGAGGGGGAATTTTGTTTCCCCAGATACAGGGCCCCCACCAGGGCAAACAGCAGCTGCAGTGACACAAGCTCCACCGCCAGGCCATGTTCCTGAAAGAGACGGCGGGCGACTTCGCGGATTGGCAGCGATGCTGGATATGAAGGTACAGATGCGTGACGGGAGACAACCACGGTAACGAGGGAAGCGATGCTGACGACTGACAGCAGTGCTGCCGGGAGCCATTCCCGCCAGCCGGGTGACATTCCCCTTTCCGGGTGCCCCAGATCAAGCATCATGATCACGAACAGGAACAGCACCATGATGGCTCCGGCGTAGAGGATCACCTCGAAGGCCGCCACCAGCGGCGCCATCAGCAGGTAGAAGATCGTCGCCATGCTGAACAGGGAGGTTACCAGATACAGAATGGCGTGGACCGGGTGCTTCTCGGTGATGGCGAGGAGTGTGCCGATCAGGGCGACCGCGGCCAGTATGTAGAAGATGGTTTGTTCGATCATGGCATCAGCGACCTGACATCCACCGGCGGCGTCTCCTCCAGCCCGTTACCACGCGCCTGTGTTATGCCGATCCCGGCGTGCCGGTAGAAATTGTAGGACGCATCCTTGCCGCAGCCGTCAATCAGCAGGTCTTCCTTTTCGTAGAGCAGATCCATGACATCCCGCGTGCAGATTTCATAGTCAGGCGTCATCTGGATCGCCAGGGTCGGGCATGCCTCGGCACAGAGGCCGCAGAAGATGCAGCGCGAAAAGTTGATCCGGAACCAGGCCGCATAGCGGCGGCCGTCCTCCCGCTCGGCCGATTGCATCGAAATGCAGTCAACCGGGCAGGCTGCAGAGCAGAGATAGCAGCCGACGCAGCGCTCATCGCCATCCGGGTCGCGCGTGAGGACAATCCGGGCCCGAAAACGGGGGTAGGGGACCCGCTTCTCTTCCGGATACTGGACCGTCACCGGCTTGCGCAGCATGTGGGCAAACGTGACGCGGAAACCGCCGAGAATCGCTTTAATGTCGGAAACTATTTGCATAAACCTGAACCCCGCAAACGCAGAGACGCCCCCGCTATGGCGTCTCTGTCTGCTGCTGACTACAGTGCCGTACGGTCAGGCGTGGCCGGCTTTTGTGCGTTCAGCCTTTTTCAACAGGGCGGCCGCCAGCGGGTGACTGTTGTTTTCGGCATACAGGTTGGCGGTGTTGCCGGCCGGCGTTTTAATCGATGGATTTGCGCCGCCATCGAGCAGCGCCTGCACCGTTTGATTGCAGCCGTAAATGGCAGCCAGCATCAGCGGCGTATGCCCTTCACGGTCGCGGGCATCGACATCGGCCCCTTTGTCAATTAGCATCCGGGTGATCTCGGTATGACCGTTGGCAGCGGCATAGTGGAGGGCGGTCTTGCCTTTGTCGCTGCTGGCGGTGATGTCGGCGCCACGATGCAGCAGGTCCTGGACAAAGTCCTTTAGTCCCTCTTTGGAAGCACTGATCAGCGGGGTGTGACCATGTCGGTCTTTTGCATTCACGCTATCCATGTGTGACTCCTCCCGTTGGTACATGATCGGGCATTAGTGCCCGTAAAGATCACTTCAACGCAAGCCACCAGCCGGTGACCAATATGTTCACCAGTGCCAGCGGCGTCAGTACTTTCCACCCCAGGTGCATCAACTGGTCATAGCGCAGCCGGGGCAGCGTTCCGCGCATCCAGATAAAAAAGAAGGCCACAGCCAGGGTCTTCAGTGAGAACCAGACGGCCGGCGGCAGCAGCGGGCCGTGCCATCCCCCCAGAAAGAAGGTGGCAGCCAGACCCCCCAAGACGATGATGTTGATATATTCTCCGACAAAAAACAGGCCGAAACGCATGCCGGAATATTCGGTATGAAAGCCGGCCACCAGTTCTCCCTCCGCTTCGGGGAGGTCGAACGGGATCCGTTTGCATTCCGCCGTAATGCTCAGCAGGAAGATGATGAACGCCAGCGGCTGGTAGACGATAAAGGGCACCTTTTCCTGCGCCGCAACGATGTCATTGAGATTGAAGGAGCGCGACAGCATGACGACCGGAACCAGCGAAAGCCCCATGGACAGTTCGTAGGAAATCAGCTGCGCCAGGCCGCGAATTCCCCCCAACAGTGCATATTTGGAGTTGGAGGCCCAGCCGCCGATCGCGACGCCGTAGACTGCGATCGAAGAGAGCGCCAGAAAGAAGAGCAGCCCCACATTCAGATCGGCAACTACGAGCGGCAGGGTGTGGCCGTGGATCGTCAGCGGCGCACCGAAAGGAATTACGGAAAAAATCAGAATAGCGGGGATGGCGGCCATGGCCGGGGCAAGATAAAATAACCAGCGGTCGGCGGCGTCCGGAACAACATCTTCCTTGGCGAGGAGCTTGATCAGATCGGCCAGCGGCTGCAGCAGACCAAAGGGGCCGACACGGTTCGGCCCTTTGCGGTCCTGAACCCAGGCAAGTATTTTCCTCTCCGCGAACACAAGATAGGCGGCCAGTGTGAGGATAACGAAAAAAACCAGTGCCAGTTTGGCCGCGAACAGGGCTATGTCCAGAGAGAATGCCGTCATGAAAACCCGCTGGGAACAGGTAAGAGAAATAAGCATACCGCAAGGAAATAACGCCGTTTTCTATATACCATACATTGGGGGTGAACGCCACGAGCTATTTACGAAAGGACAAAAAATGCACCGTCAGAATTAAGTGCTTGAATCTAAAGGGTATGGGACACTATAATACGCGATTCAAGGAGAGCAATGATCATGAATGTGTTTCTGGCGGATTTTATAAAAAGCGCTGCAAAACCGAAAGACTATCCGCCGTCGGGATTGCCGGAGGTGGCCTTCGTAGGGCGCTCCAACGTCGGCAAATCCTCGCTGATCAACGTGCTGGCCGGACGCAAGGGGCTGGTGCGGACCAGTTCAACCCCCGGCAGGACACAGCTGATCAATTTTTTTGACATCAACGGCATCCTGACCCTGGTGGACCTTCCCGGGTACGGTTACGCCAAGGCTCCTCCGGCGCTGCGCAAGCAGTGGGGGCCGATGATCGAAGCATACCTTGCCTCCCGTGAGAGCCTCAAGGCGGTCGTACTGATCCTCGACATCCGCCGGGTGCCGTCGGACGGAGACCTGCAGATGCTGCGCTGGCTCGAGCTGTACAATATCCCGCCGATCCTGGTGGTGACCAAGTGCGACAAGCTGTCAAAAAACGAGCAGGCCAAGCAGCGGGCGATCATTGCCGCCGCCATCAAGCGTGACAAGAATATGCTGCTCCCGTTTTCGGCGCTTTCCAAAGAGGGGCGTGACGGCATCTGGAACGAGATCGGCACCGTGCTTGAAATACAGTCGCAGCCCGGCGGTTCGACTTCGCTCACCGAACGTTCTCCGCTCCGTTCCCTGAGCGGAGTCGCAGGGAACACGCCACAGGACCATCAATCATGAAAAAAACAGCCTTACCTTCGGGCACTACCAGCATGCCCGACATGCAAAAGCGCCCTGACACCCGCCGCATACCGATCGCCAAGGTCGGGGTCAAGGACATCACCTATCCGATCGTCGTGATGGACAAGAACCGCACCCTGCAGCATACCGTGGCGAAGATCAATATGTACGTCAATCTGCCGCATCACTTCAAGGGCACCCACATGAGCCGCTTTGTGGAGATCCTCAACAAATACCGGGAGCAGATCGCCCTGGATAAGCTGGAAACGATCCTGGAGGAGATGAAGGCGAAGCTCGGCTCGGAGAGCGCCCATCTGGAGATCCAGTTCCCCTATTTCATCGACAAGGCCGCGCCGGTCTCCGGCGCCAAGAGCCTGATGGAGTATACCTGCGAGTTCAGCGCCTCCATGACGGACACCCTCGATTTCGTGCTCGGCATCAAGGTGCCGCTTACCTCCCTCTGCCCCTGCAGCCGGGAGCTGTCCCGTTTCGGGGCCCACAACCAGCGCAGCATCATGACCGTGCGGGTACGCTACCGCGACTTCATCTGGATCGAGGATCTGGTGGAGCTGATCGAGCAGTGTGGCTCCAGTCCGCTCTATTCACTGCTCAAGCGCGCCGACGAAAAGTTCGTCACCGAGCAGGCCTATGAAAACCCGCGTTTCGTCGAGGATATGGTACGTGAGGCCCACTCCCGCCTGGCGGCGCTTGGCAACATCACCTGGTTTTCGGTCGAGGCGGAAAATTTCGAATCGATCCACAACCATTCGGCCTACGCCGCCGTGGAGCTGGATCGCCGATGAATTCACGATGAAAAGGGGGCTGATCGTCTTCGCCCGCGAACCGCTCCCGGGAGCGGTAAAAAGCAGGCTCGCGGCGTCGATTGGAGATCAGGCCGCCGCGGATCTGTATGAGACCATGCTGGAGGATGTTCTGAAGGGGGTCCGGCAGCTGGACGATGTGGCCCATGTTGTCTATTGGGCATGTGAGGAAGAATCGCTCCCGCGGCTGTCGGAGAAGTACCGCTGCCCCTCCCGCCGCCAGATTCCGGGAGATCTCGGACAGCGGATGCGGGGGGCGTTTGGGGAGATGTTTGCAGACGGCTCAGACGTCTGCTGTATTATCGGCAGCGATGCTCCCGACCTGCCGCTCCCATACATCCGGGAAGCCTGTCGATTGCTGGAAACGGAGCGGGCGGATGTCGTCCTTGGCCCGAGCCGTGACGGCGGATATTACCTGATCGGGATGCGGCAGGTTTGGCCGCAGTTCTTTACAGACATCCCCTGGGGCTCCGCCTCCGTGCTTGAACTGAGCCTGGAGGCGGCGCGAAACGCAGGACTGACGGCCGCCTTGCTGCCCGAATGGCAGGACATCGATACAGTCGAAGACCTGCGGGCATTTCAGGAGCGAAACCGCGTGACGACAATGGAAACCACATGAAACCGATAGTTATCATCGCAGCCGTGCCGCTTGAAATTGAACTGCTGGAAAATGCCCTGGAACATTCCGGCAGGGTGAAAACGGGGGGGTATGAGTATGCCGAGGGCACAATCGGCAATCTGTGGGTTGTCGTCTGTGCCGGAGGGATCGGAAAGGTCAATGCGGCTGCGGCGGCCGCCGTCCTGATCGATCGCTATCAACCGCATATCGTCATCAACACCGGCTGCATCGGAGCCTACATGGGAAGCGGCCTTTCAATCGGTAATCTTGTTGTGGCAAGCGAGGAGGTCCTGGCGGATGATGGTGTGGTCGTCGCGGATGGATGGAAAGATCTGCGCTACATGAATCTCCCCTCCGTCGAACAGCGGGGGCTGGGGTGTTATAATCTGCTGCCGCTTTCCCGGCACGCCTCGGAAAAGGCGATGCAGCTGGCGGATTATCATGGAGTTTCTCTTGTGCGCGGCCGTTTTGCCACCGTCTCAACCTGCAGCGGCACCCGGCAGCGCGGCGAAGAGCTTGCCCGACGCTGGAACGCAGTGGCGGAAAGTATGGAAGGGGCTGCAGTGGTGCAGGTCTGTCTGCGTTGCGGCGTTGACTGCCTTGAAATACGCGGGGTCAGTAATATGGTGGAAGATCGCGATCTGAAAAACTGGAACATTCCGTGGGCCGTGGAAGCCGCCCAGCTGTTTGTGCTGAAATATCTTGAGGAAATGGATCGGCCTGACGCTGTATCGCTCCTGAAAGTGGCCCTGAAAAACTGAGTTGTCAGCGGCCTCCGAAGATAGCCGTGCCGATTCGCACGAGCGTTGCACCTTCCTGGACAGCCGCTTCGAAATCCCCCGACATCCCCATGGAAAGCTCCACCATGACAACACCCGCAATCCGCCGCGCGTCAACGGCTTCCGCCAAGCGTCGCAGCTCTGCAAAATAGGGGCGTGCGGCATCCGGGTCATCGAAAAAGGGGGGCATCGTCATCAACCCCTTTACTCTGATGTGCGGGAGGAGGGCGCACTCCTGAACCAGTTGAATCGCCCCCGTCTCCGTCGTTCCCGACTTGGTGGCTTCGCCGGAAATGTTTACCTGAATCAGTACATCGCAGACCTTTCCGAGCCTGCCCCACTGCCGGTCGATCTCCTGCGCCAGTGAAAGGCGATCAACCGAATGGATCATCGCCACCCGGCCGGCGATGTATTTTACCTTGTTGCTCTGCAGATGGCCGATAACATGCCACTCCACGGCTTCATGCACCTCCGCCAGTTTCGGCACCAGCTCCTGGATGTAATTCTCCCCGAAAACCGTCTGCCCTGCCTGGAAGGCCGCAATGATATCTGCCGCCGGGCGGGTCTTTGACACCGCAACCAGCCGGACGGATGCGGGGTCGCGTCCGGCTTTTTCCGCCGCAGCGCGGATTCGCCCGTTGATCCGGGCAAGGTTATCGGAGATGGTCATGGGAGCTTACTCCACGGCCTGCATGGTCTGCAGCACTTCGTACAGTTCGGTCATCGGCAGGCCGATCACATTGGTATATGACCCGTTGATGGAGCGGACAAAATGTACCGCACCCCCCTGAATCGCGTACGCCCCTGCCTTGTCCATCGGACAGCCGGTGGCGATATACGCGGCGATCTCTTTTTTTTCCAGCTTCTTGAAGGTCACCTCCGTGCAGACGCTCCGGCTGATGTGGATGGCGCTGATCTTGTCAAAAACCGTGAAGCCGGTGATGACCTCGTGATCCCTGCCGGAGAGGGTGGACAGCATCCGGCCCGCATCGGCGTCGTCGGCCGGCTTGCCGAGAATCGTACCATCCAGTACGACAATCGTGTCGGCTCCGATGAAGAAGCGGCCGTCATGCGTTGCCGCAACAGCATCGGCCTTTTCGCGCGAGAGGCGCAATACATGGTCGGCGGGCTCTTCCCCCGGCAGAACATCTTCACAGATATCGGCCGGAACGACGCTGAATTCGATGCCGGCCAGCGCCATCAGTTCGGTACGGCGGGGAGATGCGGATGCCAGAATTATGGAGCCATGATTATTTCCCATCTTCATTCGCTTTCCGTGCCTCTTCGGCGGCACTTCTTCGCCGGGCTGCACGCTCTATACCCGCCTTGTGCTCGGCCTCCATATCCTGCCAGTGTTTTGTCCAGTCCGTCTTGCGCACGTGGTGAAGAATAAATACGCCGGGAACAATGACACATCCCCAGAAAATAATCATGGTCGCGCCGTTGGAGATGCCGTAGACAAGCAAGGCAATACCCATCAGCAGCAAAAATGCTTCCATTGACAGAATACGTCCTATCAACGAAGCCTTTAGAATCTCTTTTTGTGTATCATGCGTCATGTGGTTTCTCCTTCCAGGGAAACATCTTGCCCGGGTTCAGTATGTTTCTGGGATCAAGGGCGGCTTTGATGGCTTTCATGGCGGCGATCTGATGGGGAGACAGCTCCAGCTCGATATAGGGGGCCTTGGAAAGACCGACCCCGTGCTCGCCGGACATGGTGCCGTTCAGGTCCAGCGCGGCCTGGAACACGTCGCGGATGGCCAGGTGCGCCTTTTCATCCATGCCGGGGACGGCCTTGTCTACCATGATATTGACATGGATATTGCCGTCGCCGGCATGGCCGAAGTTGACGATCGGGATATCATACTTCGCCTGGATCTTCTCGATGGCGCGGATGACGTCCGGCACTTTGCTGCGCGGCACGACGACATCCTCGTTATACTTGGTGGGGTTGATATCCCGCAGCGACGGCGAAACCAGCCGCCGCACCCGCCAGAGTTCCTCCGATTCGGCGGCATCCCTGGCCGCCCGGAACTGCACGAGCCCCAGCGGCTTGATCAGCTCATGGATCTGGGCCGCCTGTTTCTCGATCAGGTCGCGGTCGCCGTCCACCTCGATCAGCAGCACCGCCCGCCCCTCGGCGGGGATTCCCAGGTTGAAACGGCGCTCGACGCACTGCAGGGTGGCATAATCCATGAATTCGAGCGTGGTCGGAATGATCTTGTTGCCGATAATCGTCGAGACCGCCTTGGCTGCGCCGTCGATCGAATCGAAGATCGTCAGCATGGTCTTCTTTGCGTCCGGAAACGGCAGGATCTTGAAGATGATCCTGGTGATGACCCCCAGCGTGCCTTCGCTGCCGCAGAGCAGGCGGGTCAAGTCGTAGCCGACCACCGCCTTGTAGGTCTCCCCGCCGGTGCGGATGATCTCGCCGGTCGGCAGCACGACTTCAAGCCCCATGACGAAATCGCGGGTGACGCCGTACTTGACGCAGCGCGGCCCACCGGCGTGTTCGGCGACGTTCCCCCCCAGGGTCGAAAATTTGAGCGAAGCCGGGTCGGGGGGATAGAAGAAACCGAGCTTTTCGACGGCGATCTGGAACTGTTCCGTTACCACCCCCGGCTCAACCTCGGCGACCAGGTTTTCGGTATCGATCCGCAGGATGCGGTTCATGCGGGTTGTCACCAGCACGACCCCGCCCCCCTTGGGGAGCGCGCCTCCGGTAAAGCCGCTGCCGGCGCCGCGAGGGAAGACCGGGAAACCCTCCCGGTTCGCCAGTTTCAGAACGGCCGAGACCTCTCTCGCGTTGGCCGGATGGACGACCGCATCGGGCAGAAACTCCATCTGGGTGGCGTCATAGCCGTAACAGATCATATCCTGTTTGGCGGTTGCGATATTGTCAGAGCCGACAATCGAAGCCAGCTCTTTGATCAGGTGTGCCACAAGCATTGGTGATCCTCTCTGTAATGATTCTGCGAATCAAGATACATGATATGGCGGCAACTCCGCAAGGCAGATTTGCAATAAAAAACAATGCAGTGCATGATTATCGGAGTGTGCCGGAAATTGAAATTGCTGATGTGTTGCTGAATACCAACCAGAAGCCGTTATCCTGCTCCACAGCAAATTTCCGGCCGCGCAGCTGTTTCCTCAGGCACCTAATTTAAACGCCCCACTGAAATCATGTATTTTGATACGTATCCATGGTATACCATGTACAAAACGAAGTGAAATGTATGAATTAATTTCTGCCAAAAAACGGCAGAACAGGCGTTCGATAACGCATATCGGCAATTAACCGATGAGAAGGGGGCTTTCATGCAAAAAATACTGATGTGGGCTGTCACGGCACTTTTCCTCGTCACCCCGGTTTTGGCCGACACCACAATAAAGGAATCGGGGAAAGAGGTCGGTCAGGCTTTCAAGAAGGGTGGTAAGGATGTCGGCCGCGCCTTCAAAGAGGGTGGCAAGGAGGTAGGTCAAGAGTTCAAGGAGTTGGGAAAGGAAACGGGAAAAGAGTCAAAAAAAGCAGGGCGGACGATGGGGGACGCGTTCAAACAGATGGGACGGGATATAAAGGGGTTCTTCACCGGGAAATAGGCACACCTGCCCCAGGGAAAACAGCCGCCCTTCTGTCAGGCAAAATCTCTGTTGCCAGCGGGAGCGAAACCATTTATCCTTACCGGCCATGCAACTAAACAATTAGGAGGTTTTTTCGAATGAATCGTTTCCGCACAATTGCAGCATCAGTAGTTTTGGCGGCGTTGCTTGCCGTTCCGGCCTTTGCAGCCCAAGAGGCAAAGAAGAATAACGGAAAAACCGTGACAACCGCATCCGGTCTCAAATACGTCGATGTCGTCGTCGGCAAGGGGGCATCCCCGGCTGCCGGTAAAACCGTCAAGGTGCATTACACCGGGACGCTTGAAAACGGTAAAAAATTCGACAGCTCGGTTGACCGCAACGAGCCGTTCTCGTTCACCATCGGTGTCGGCCAGGTTATTCCGGGGTGGGATGAAGGTGTCATGACGATGAAGGTCGGCGGCAAGCGCAAGCTGATTATCCCTTCCAATCTCGGCTACGGCGCCCGTGGCGCCGGCGGGACCATTCCCCCGAATGCAACCCTGCTGTTTGATGTGGAACTGCTCGACGTCGCAAAATAATCCCTGTTTAACCCTGTCACAACAGAAATCAACAGATCAGCCCGCACTCGCGGGCTGTTTTTTTCTAGTATATTGGAGCGGTGAATGACAAACCTGATTTCTGCCGAAGGGCTGAAAAAGCTGTGTGACGAATATGATTACCTCTGGAAGGTGGAACGCCCCAAGGTTGTCAGGGGGGTTTCCGATGCGGCTGCGGAGGGTGACCGTTCGGAGAATGCCGAATACATTTACGGGAAAAAAAGGCTGCGCGAGATTGACCGCAAGCTGAAGCACATCGGCTCGCGCCTGAAAGTGCTGAAGGTGGCGACGGTGCCGGCCAATCCCAAACAGGTTACCTTCGGCTGCTGGGTCACCTATGAAGAGGAGAGTGGAGAACTGCGCTGCTACCAGCTGGTCGGCCCGGACGAGATCGATGTCGGCATCGGCAGGATCAGCATGGATTCACCGGTCGGGCAGGCGCTGCTGCACAAAAAGCTCGATGATGAGGTGACCGTCCGAAAGCCGGGGGGTGAGATAACGCTGTATATTACCGGCATCAGCTCGACGAAACCGGAGTTGTAACCCCCTTTTCCGCCTCCAGGGCCTTGATCCGTTCCTTCATCTCCTTTTCCCGCTGCCAGCGTGCCGAAACGTCCCGGATGATGGCCGCGACCCCCAGCATTTCCCCCGCCCCATCCTTGACCATCACCATCGAAAATTCGGTGGAGATGCGCGCTCCGCCCCTCTGCAGGGCCGGCGCCGAGAGCAGGTCTGTGCTGTACCGGCTGATGCCGCTCTCCATGACGCGATAATACCCGTCCCAATGTCTTCCTCTCAGATTTTCCGGTATGATCAGATCAAGCGACTGCCCGATCGCCTCTTCGGCGGTGAATCCGAACATCTTTTCCGCACCGCTGTTCCAGAGGCGGATGATCCCTGCGCGGTCAGAGAACATGATCGCGTCGCTGCTGTCGGTGACGATTGTGCTGGCAAGCCATTCCTGTGCCGGTGCTTCGTACATGATTTCCCCCTGATCATAGCATCCTGATGTTTAGATCTTCTTACTGTTTTTCCTGCTCGTAACCGGTAACCACAGCCTCGTAATGTGTGCTGAAATCCGCCGCTGCCCTGGCTTCCGCCGCCGCGTATCCGGCGATGATGCCGTCTCTCATGGTATCAGGTATAACGCGTTCCGCAAGGGGGTAAAGGATCTCATCCTCCTTGGAGATATGCTCCCGCAGCAGCTCCCCATAGGCGAGGGCGTTGTCGGCAATGGCCCGTTCCCTGCCGCCCTGGCCGTTCATGGCCTCCAGAGCCGCCGTCTCCATGGCCTTGACGAAGGCGCGCCCCTGGTCATGCTCCATCAGCATCGCCGCAATCGGGCTGTTCTCCCGGGGCATGCCGTTTTTTATCAGCGCCTCGAAGAGGACGTCCTCTTCCTTGGCATGGTGGAAACGGTCGGCGTAGTTGCGGATGAAGTCGACGCCGTCCAGATAAAACTTCCAGTTGGAGTAGCTGCCGTCGGCCGTCCTGGCGGCGTTGCGTTCCAGCAGGGTGATCATCCGCAGGATCAGGCGATGCTCGTCCACCAGTGCCCGGGTGATGTCCTTCTTTTGGTTTACCGTAGCCATCAGTTCCTCCGTTCACCATTGAGGCCGATCACGATACTCTCCAGCGGGATGTCCATGCCGCTCTTCTGCAGCGCCTCCCGGACCATGACATCCAAGCCGCGGCAGCAGGGTACTTCCATGATCGCCACCGTGATGCTCTTGATCGCGTTGGTGCTGAAGATATGGGCCAGTTTGTCCACATAGGCGGTGGTGTCATCCAGTTTGGGGCAGGCGATGGCCAGTGCCTTCCCCTTGAGCAGGTCGTGGTGCATGCTCCCCATGGCAAAGCCGACGCAGTCGGCGGATACGAGGATGTCCGCGTCCTGGAAATAGGGGGCGTTCGGCGGTACCAGGTGGAGTTGTACCGGCCACTGGCGGAGTTCCGATGGTGCCTTGCCACCTGCCGTGTCAGTTGTTGCCGGTCGTTCAATTACTTTAGCCATGCTGCCGGGGCAGCCGCATCCGAGATTTCCCATGATTTATTCTCCTTTTTGTGTGAGGTGTTCGTTGATTTCCTGTTCGATTTTTGCTTCGTCATCCTTGGACAGCCCATGGATCGAAACGACGTCCTTCAACAGGCAGATACCGACCTTGCAGGTTACACAGCCGATCTCGAACCTGTTAAGGATCTCGCCGATCTCCGGATACGTCTGCATTACATCCTGAATGGCCATGTCGCCAAGATTGTTTTTGAATTCCATTTCTGCACCTCCCTGCTTGTGATGTTCTTACCATACCCCCTTTATCTGACTATTTTGATGACGTGGGTCAAGTTTTGAGAGTCTTTCTGAAATGGTTGATAATTCTGTTCATCCTGGTTGATGAGAAGCTGCATTATTTTTTCCGTGTCAGGGGGTGAATTTCTTCAACGGCCCCCCTTGTTGTTCCTTATTCTTTGTGCAATGGCACTCACTACTGGTGTATAATACAAATTGGGACAAATGGAGTTTCGCCCGCCTTCGGAAATAAACGGGAGGCACATCATGAAAGTATTAGATATCATTGTTACGGTATTACTTCTTATCGGCGCCCTCAACTGGGGTTTGGTAGGTTTTTTTGAATTCAACCTTGTTAGCGCAATCTTCGGTGAAGCGGGTGTATGGGGTCGGGTCATTTACGCTGTTGTGGGTCTGGCCGCTCTGTACGAAATCGGCTGCTTCACTTTTGGGTTGAGGGAAACTCAGCATCGATGGTGTGAAACTCTTTCCACCATCAAACATTAACAGAACGCGTTCGAAGGCGGGGAAATGCTGTTTTCTCCGGGATGAATTACGGAGGTATTATCCAATTTAAAAGGCGGCCTAATGGTCGCCTTTTTTTGTCCAGAGGAGTTCTTAAAGGGGCGCGCAGGCCCAAACCAGCATTAACCAACTCCCTGCAGCCTCCGCAGTAGCTCCAGTTGCCCGGCAACAGTGTCAGGGCTAACCTGCCCAACCCGTTCGAGAAGCGGGGGCACAGCCTCCTCCGGCGCGATGCGGGGATAGGCTCGCTCGCTCAGCTCGTGAACCAGCCGCATGGTGCGGAAGGCGTCAAACCAGCCATGAAAGGCCGCCGTCAGCCTGGTCCCCTCCCGGTTATTTTTCTTGAGATTATCCCAGGCAGCTCCGAACCCTGATTGCTCCAGAAATTCATACAGAACCGGTGAAATCCCCATAGCGCCCTTCAGCAGTGCCGTTGCTTCCGCTCCGGGATTGTCCGCCACGCATGCCAGCCAATCTCCCACTATCGAAAAAACAGCCGGCTGATAGAAGAGCAGTCGCTGCTCACCATCGGCCAGCATGTCCCCCACGGCGCGGCCGGTCCCGAACGGAACCCGGTGGGATGAACGGGGGGAAGGGTGGACGACGGTTCCCGACAACGGGGCAACACCGGATGTTTTGTGAACCTGCTGCAGAAAGTAGAAATCCTCCCCGGCAAGGCGACGGTTCATCCCCCCCGATGCAACATAGGCCGAGGCCCGGCAGGCCATCGCGCTTCCGACGGTATGGAAGGCATAGGGGGAACCGGCCAGTTCCAGCCCCAGCACGTAGGCGCGCAGGAAGAGTTCGTAACGGTCGATGGCGGACTGTCCCGCCGCTCCGGGTGCCGGGCGGTGCCGATAGGGGATGCTTGCGCCCCCTGCCGATGAACAGGCAAAATGTCGGGTGATGGCGGGGAGATAGTCCGGCTGTACCAGCGTGTCGGCGTCGAGGCAGATCATGAGCGGGTCACCCGTGCGGTAATCGAGGTGCGGGAGAGCCAAGTCGAGGCCGATCTTGCGCGCCAGGCCGACACCCTGTTTGGCGGGCAATGTTCTCCCTGCTGACGCGGCATCCACCCGGAAGAGGGTATCCAGCCCGTACCGCCGCTTCCACTGCGGCAGGGAGTCCAGCGTCTCGAGATTGTCGGCCGTTTCCGCAGAGGATGCGTCGGCGCGCTGATTGACGGCGACCAGGATCATGAAGCGATCCAGCAGATCGGCAGGGTTGCGGGAAAGTGACTCCAGTGTCTGCGGGAGATTGACGGCTTCGGCCAGTGAAGGGATGATAATTGCACCTGAAAAGGCGCGGGATGGAGCCTCGCTGATCCTCCAGGGGCCGCCTGCCGCCCGTTTGTTCAGATAGGCTGCAATATTTGGGGGAAGGTGCGTATCAGGCATTGTCACTTTTCAATCAAAACATTACTCACGCGAAGCCGCAAAGATCGCGAAGAAAAAACAGGTGGGTGAAGCATGATTTTTAAAAGCATCTGATCTCTTTGCGCCTTCGCGTCTCCGCGTGAAACATTTTTTGTTTCCGGTTTGCCGGTCCAGGATTATTCCGAGCCCCACCGCTTGTAGAGATCGTTCTCAATTCCGAGCTGGTCCAGTATTTTCCCGACGACAAAATCAACCAGATCCAGCACCGTTTCCGGTCGGCCGTAGAAGCCCGGCATCGCCGGTATGATCCGTGCTCCGGCGCGGGAAAGCTTCAGCATGTTCTCAAGATGGATGTCGGAAAGGGGCGTTTCCCTGGGCACCAGCAGCAGCGGACGGCGCTCCTTGAGCATGACGTCGGCGCTCCGCTCGATCAGGTTGCCGGAAATTCCGCCGGCGATCCGTGCCAGTGTGCCCATGCTGCAGGGACAGACCACCATGGCATCCGGAGCCGACGAGCCGCTGGCGGCTCCGCAGAACAGGTCGTCGGGATGTACCAGCGTGATCCCGGAACTGATTTCAAGATGGTCATACAGACGCTGCCGCGCTTTATCCAGATCACCGGAAAGGTCAAGGCCGGTCTCTTCAAGGCAGACGGCAGTACCGCTGCAGCTGGCGCTGAACGTCACCTGAAAGCCGTTCAGGCAGAGCTGCTCTGCCAGGCGAAGTCCATACATCGAGCCGGATGCGCCGGTCAGGGCGACGAAGATGTGTTTCATGGCCATCATTCTTTACCTCGTCAGTACATCGGCCGCCGTAAAGAGCACAATGGCAACGCTGATGTATCCGTTCATGTTGAAAAACGCCGCGTCCAGCTTATCAAGATTTCCGTCCTTCAGCAGCAGGTGTTCGTACAGCAGCATGGCGACGGCGGTCAGGATGCCGGCCAGAAAGAGTGTCCCCAAATGCATCAGATTGAACAGGGTGAACAGCAGACCGACCATAATCAGGTGGAAAACCCTGGCAGCCCACAGCGAGCCGTCCACGCCGAGCAGCACCGGAATGGAGTGCAGCCCTGCAGCCCGATCGAATTCAAGGTCCTGGAGAGCATAGAGGATGTCAAATCCGGCCACCCAGAAGAGCACCACACTCCCTAAAACCACCGCCGGCGCGTCAACTGAGCCGCGAATTGCGACCCAGGCCCCGATCGGGGCCGCGGCGAGGCAGATGCCGAGCACCACGTGGGCCAGGGCCGTGAAGCGTTTGCAATAGGAGTAGAGTACGAGGAAGAAAAGGGCGACCGGCGAGAGCTTGAGGCAGAGCGGGTTCAGCATCTGCGCCGCCAGCATCATCAGGGCGGTTGACACAACGATGAAAAAAAGCGTCATCCCCTTGCTGATCAGCCCGGCCGGAATGGCTCTGACAGCGGTACGGGGGTTGCGGGCGTCAATTTCGGCATCGATCAGGCGGTTCATCGCCATGGCAGCCGTCCGGGCGCCGGCCATGGCAATGATGATCCAGATTGTCTGGCGGAGCGTGGGAAGTCCTCCCGCAGCCAGCAGCGCGCCGGTCAGAGCGAACGGGAGCGCAAAGATCGTGTGGGAAAACTTGATCATCTCCAGAAAGATGCCGATTTTAGACATTATGCCGGTCACAGTCACTTTTGCTCCTGAAATATGCGCAGAATATCCATCGAGATCTGGTCCATTTCACGATTGATCAGGTCGAGATCAAACATGCCGGGATACTCTTCGTAGGGATAATGCTTGTACAAGGTGCCTATCCCCCCCTTGCTGTAGTCGTTGTACGCATAGGAAGTCCTGATCTCGAAATTGTAGTGAGACAGATTGACGGTAACCGCGCCGTTCTGCTGTTTAACCTCGATTCTCAGCTGGGTATAATACTTGCGTCCCCCCGCCGGCATGCCGAAGCCGGTGTCGGTGGCAAAGTGAAAGGGGGCGGTTATGAGAACCGTTCCGTCGCTGTCGGTCTCCAGAATCCGGCATTTCCAGTCATCTTCGACAAGTTTGCGAATTTTATTCACGACATCGAGCGGTTGCCCCGCAACGGTAATACTCCGGATGGCAATCGGTTCGGCCACGACACGCATGTGATAGCAGGCCGGCAGCAGCGACAGCGTCAAAAGCAGCAACAGCCAGATGACGTTACGCAAATCCGTACTCCTTCCAGCGGCGGTCGACGAGGGCTGCGGTTTCAACGGAGCTTTTAACCTCAGTACGGGGAACACGGGTTCCGGTTGCATCGACGGCGACCCGGCCGGTGGCTCCGTCATGGAAAATATCGTCAGTAATGTCGGTCACGTTGATGGCTCTCCAGGAGGCTCGCGAGAGCTCGGCCGGTTCTGATTCGGCAGACATGAAAAGCAGGACTCGTGCCGATCTGAACCACGGCAGAGCCCACAGTTGGGCGGAAATATTCCGTACCATGCCGGGCTGAGGGTTTTCAAGGGAAATGATGGCGCTTTGATGAAAAACCCACTCGACCGGGTAACGGATGTCTGTGATGGACGGCACCATCTTCTGAAGAAACGCCAGCTGCAGCCGTTCCCACGCCTCAGCCATCCGGCAGTCCTCCATCGGCGGAGGGCCGACAACCGTCGCCGGGATAACGGCATCCGGGCGGTGGCTGATCGCCGTGACCCGCATCAAAGCTGCCGGAGCGGCAGGAGAATAGAAACCGGTGTGATTGCCGAAAGGACCCTCCATGACGGTCTCACCCGGCTCGACGTACCCCTCGATGACGACCTCGGCGCCGGCGGGAACCCGTAGCGGGACACTCCGGCAGGGGACCGTAGCGAGTGGAGACCTGCGCAGAAATCCGGCAAAGGTCAGCTCGTCGAGATCGCCGGGGAGCGGAAACATGGCGCTGAAAAGGGTTGCCGGATCGCCGCCGAGGACAACCGCCACCGGCATCGCCCTTCCCCTGCTATGGTACAGCTCGGCGTGCCTGGCCGCGCCGCTCCCCGCTTTCCATTGGATGGCGGCTTCACGTTCCCCGCGGATCTGGACCCGGTACATCCCGCAGTTATGTGTGCCGCCGTCCGGATCGGCAGTAACAACCTGCGGCAGCGTGATGTAGCGCGGGCGGCTGCCGGCGGAACCGTCGCCCGGCCAGCTCTGCAGAAACGGGAAACGGACGAGATCCGGCGGGCCCATCGGGATCAGCGTCGGATCTGCATCGGCATCGGCACGCGGGGCAAAACGGCTGAATTCGGGCAGGGCGGCAATCTGACGGTCGAGTGCTGACGCGTCCGGATCAGGTATCAGGTCGAGCAGTGAGCGAAGACGGCCGGTCAATTCTTCGAGATTCGTGACGCCGAGCGCGCGGCAGACCCGCTCCCGTGAGCCGAACAGATTGGTGGCAACCGGAAAACTACCCTCTGCCGGGTGTTCGAAGAGAAGGGCTGCGCCGCCACCCGGAACTTTGCAGACCCGGTTCGTGACGGCGGCGATCTCCAGAACCGGATCGACAGCCACGGATATGCGGGAGAGGTTGCCGACGGCTTCGAGCTGGGATATAAATTGGCGGAGTGGGGATGTTGACATGAATTATTCGAAACGGTTGCGGTAATATTCGACACCCCGGCGCCGGAGGATGGCGAGGCGGTAGAGTTCATCGTATTTATGGGCGGCGGCTTCCCAGGTGAAGCGTTTACCCATGCCGTTCCTGCGGAGTGCGGCCATCCCTTTGGGGTTGTTGAAAAAAGTCCAGGCTGCCCAGCCGACCGTGTCGAACAGTGCCGTGGCGCTGTGATTCCAGAATTTGAAGCCGTCTCCGGTCATGACCGCTTCGTTGAAGTTTTCAACGCTGTCATCGAGACCGCCGGTGGCGCGGACAATCGGCGGAGTGCCGTAGGCGAGGGAATACATCTGATTCAGCCCGCACGGTTCAAAGGCGGACGGCATCACAAAAAAGTCGGCGCCCGCTTCCACCTTGTGGGCAAGGGCTTCGCTGTAACCGATATGACAGGCGAACTTTTCAGGATACAGGGCAGCGATGTCGCCGAAATAGAAATGCGCCCACGGTTCACCGTTTCCGACTACCACAAACTGGCAATCCATCTCCATAATACGGTGGATTGCTTCTGCCAGAATGTCGGTCCCTTTCTGCTTGACCATCCGCGAAACGACCCCGAACAGCGGCACATCGTCCCGCTGGGGAAGGCCGAAAGCAGCCTGAAGATCACGTTTGCAGGCCGCCTTCCCTTTTTTTACGGTGCGGGCGGTATACTGCGCCGCGATGAAAGGGTCGGTCGCCGGATTCCACTCCTCATAATCCACGCCGTTCAGGACTCCGCTCAAATCGGCGGACCGGTCCCGTATCACCCCTTCAAGTCCCCAGCCAAAGGCGGAGGTCTGAATTTCCCGGGAATATTCCTCGCTGACTGTGTTGAGCAGGGTCGCGTGATATATGCCCCCTTTCAGCAGGTTGACCTGATCGTCCATTTCCAGCTCAAGGTAGTTGAAATGTTTCCAGCCGATGCCGAGTACATCCATAAGGCCGGGGTAGAAATTCCCCTGGTGCTGCATGTTGTGGAGGGTCAGCAGTGACGCGGCATTGCCGACATACCGGTCGTGCAGGTAGGAACTGTTCAGCAGAACCGGGATGACCCCGGTGTGCCAGTCATGCGCATGGACCACGTCCGGCGACCAGTCCAGCATTTTGCAGAGTTCAAGGGATGCTTTGGATAGGAAGACGAAGCGGTTGTCGTTATCGCGGTATCCCTCGCCATCCTGCTGGTAAAGGCCGGAACGGCCGTAATACGCCTCGTGTTCGAGGAGGTATACCGGCACGTCGCACCCCGGCAAACGCCCTTCCCAGACGCCGCAGTACTGGTGCCCGATGACCCCCATCGGTACGACCAGAGTCCCCGGCAGCAGTCTGAGCCCGTACTTCTGCGGTTTAACGCAGAGGTAGCGCGGCAGAACGACCCGGACATCATGCCCCATACGGGCAAGGTATTTGGGGAGAGCGCCGACAACGTCGCCGAGCCCCCCCTCCTTGGCAAAAGGAGCTGCCTCGGAGGCGGAGAAGAGTATGGAGAGCGGCTTGAACGTTTTCTTTGCCTGAGATGCTGACATGCTATTTCGGTACGTTCTCCCAGTCCTTCAGGAACTTTTCGATTCCGGCGTCGGTCAGCGGGTGTTTGGCCAGCTGAATCATGACGGAATAGGGGATTGTGGCGACGTCGGCACCGATCAGCGCGGAGTTGAGGACGTGAATCGGATTGCGCACGCTGGCCACGATGATTTCGGCCATGTAGCCGTAGTTGTCAAAAATGGTGCGGATCTCATCGATAATCCCCATGCCGTCCTGTGATATGTCGTCAAGCCGGCCGACAAAGGGTGATACATACGTGGCGCCGGCCTTGGCCGCCAGAAGCGCCTGCATAGAGGTGAAGATCAGGGTCACATTGGTTTTGATCCCTTTATCGGAAAGGGCCTTGCACGCCTTGAGCCCTTCGGGTGTCATCGGAAGCTTGACAACGATGTTCTTGTGGATTTTGGCGAGCTCTTTGCCCTCCTTGATCATGCCCGGCGCATCCAGGGAAATCACTTCGGCGGAAATCGGACCATCGACGATGGAGACGATCTCCTTGATGACATCCTTGAACTTACGCCCCGATTTGGCAATCAGTGACGGGTTGGTGGTTACGCCGTCAACAAGGCCGAGTGCATGTGCTTCCCGAATTTCCTTTACATCTGCGGTGTCGATAAAAAACTTCATGATTCCTCCGGGTTATTGTGGTGAAGATTGGTCAAGCTGTTCGCGATATTTTTCAAGACAATTCATGGAACAGAAATAGTGACGCTGACCGTCATGCCTGCCGATGACGGCCGTCTCCTCGGATACGTAGAGGCCGCAGACGGGATCGCGGTGGGTCTCGACGCCGGGATCGCGTCTTTCGCCGGGCCTGGTCTGCTGATTTTTGGTAGAGGCCAGCGAGAGTAGTATGCGGTAGCCGATGTACAGTATCAGCCCTACAATCAGCAATCTGATCACACTCGTTCCTCCGGTTACAATTTGATTACGGTCTCGTCGGATTCCAGCGAGGCAAGGAGTTCGCGCATGCTCTTCCCGGTCAGGGGGTGCAGCAGGTCCGGGGCTATTTCACAGAGCGGCTGCAGGACAAAGCGTCGCTCCGCTAGACGCGGATGGGGGATTACGAGGTCTTCTTCGTTGATTGCCCGGTCGCCGTACAGCAGGAGATCAAGGTCCATCCGGCGCGGACCCTGATGGACCGTTCTGACCCGTTTGAAGGTTTCATTCTCGATCCGCAGCAGGTGGGTCAGCAGAGCGCGGGGGGCAAGCGCTGTTGAGAGTCTGAGCACCGCGTTATAGAATGTATCCTGTTTCACGGCGCCGACCGGTGAGGTCTCATAGAAAGATGAGAGCGCTGTTACCCTGCTGGCCGGCAGTCTTCCGACCTCGGCAACGGCCCGCAGCAGGTTGAGTTCACGATCCCCGATGTTGGACCCAAGGG
>JBAQPK010000010.1:0-7497 GCA_049305715.1 Desulfuromonadaceae bacterium
CGTCAATGCCGGCGTCCGTTTCGACCGGGCCGAACGCGACCATATGAGCGGCAAGAACAAGATCCCGCTCGGCTGGGAGGATGCGGATATCCAGATATCGCTGGATCTGCTCTGCGACGAAACCGGCACCTGTTACGACAAGCTGACCGTCATCAATGGCCTGTTCAAGGGGTGCGACAAGGGCAAGAATCCTCGGGTGCTGCAGGTGACCAACAGGCATCTGCGCTCCCGGGGGATATCGAAGGTTGTATTCTCCGGACTGGAATCAAACGAGGATGATCAGAGCGACGTGATCCGCGTCAACCTGGCCTTCAGCGAACATCTCCCCGCCGTCGTAAAGCGGGAAAAACAGGTGGCCGCCACCAAAAAAGCGGTTGGCGCCGCCGCGCCAACGGTCAAGGCCAAACCTGCCGCCAGCCCGACCATCGTCAGCGATCCTCCCAACCCATTCATGGCCGGATTCAATGCGGGGAACAACTAATGGAAATTTCCGGAGTACGCATAGACATAACGATCGGCGACCTTGAAGTTTACCGCGCCCCGCGCTGGTGGATCGAGTCTCTCCGCCATTATCCCCTGGGACGGGCATGCATTACCCTGCCGGATCCGGACGGCGAGCTGTACCAAACCATCAACACCGGCGATGCCGTGTCGATCTCCCTCGGCTATCGCAATCAGGCGCCTACAACCTGGAGCGGTACGGTTGCGCTCCGCTATCCAGGGGAGACGCCTGATCAGCTGGAAATCCGCGCGGTAGATGAATCGTACGCCCTGACAAAAACCATGATCCTGCAGAGCTGGGAAAACGAGACTCCGGAAGCGCTGATTGCCTGGGCGCTCCGCCAGACTGGCCTGCCGGTCGGCAGGATAGGCGAGACCGGCATGGTACTGCCACGGGCCTCCGCCGGGAACATCCCGGTCTGGCAGCTGGTGCAGCAGATCAAGGGGAGTTGCCGCGAGGCGTTTGACCTGGACATGGATAACTGGGCGCTCTGGCTGGGAAAGAACGGCGTCAACTGGGGCGATTTCGATGAGCCTGGTGATACCGTCACGATCTCAAGCTCCACCAACCTGATCAAACATTCTCCGGTCGATTGTGCCACCGGTATGAGCCTGATCGAGACCTATCTGCTGGCCGATCTCTCCCATTCACGGCTGATCCGGCTGCAGGATGACCGGCGCGGCATCGATGCCGTGCACCGCGCCCTGCGGGTGCGCCACGAAGGGACTCCGGATCGTGTCCGGACGCTCGTATGGTATGGGGTGGAGCATGGGTAATACAAGCCACTGTCCGGAGTGCGAAGGTGTTGCAACAAAGGCTATCTATGCCGGGTTGCCGATGCTTATGTGTGACAAATGTACAACCATCTGGGGCTTCTGGTCATGGGTTCCGTGGCTCTGGTTCAACGGTTATCTGTTTACCTACGAGGGTTCATATCTGAAGGGTTTGTGGGAGTGGTTGACGTATGAGTGAAGTCGATCTCAAAAAACTCCTGCAGCGGGCAATCGAGCTGGTGATGCCGAACCTGCGCCACTACTACCGCCTGCTGCGCAAGGGGCGGGTCGTGAAGGCCTACGCCTCCGACGGCCAGTACTGGGCGGATGTGCAGCTGCTCCGGAACGATGAGAGCGATGACGTTAACGAGCCGGTGATCACGAAGGTCGAGATCCCCATCCTTTGGGGCGGGCCGGAGCGCGGCGTTGTCTGTCCGCCCGCCGTCGGCACCCTCTGCGACGTTGAGTATTACGACGGCGACCCCAACTATTTCCGCATCAGCAATTTCCGCTGGGCGAAGAACCAGGCTCCGGCCTGCGAGCTGGGCGGCTTCATCATTCAGCAATCACCAGGCGTTTATTTTTTGATCACACCGGCGGGAAAGCTGGAGATCAAGTCGAACAACAGCAGCATGGACATGGGAACGCTGGACATCCTCGCCGATGTAAATATCACCGGCGTGCTGACTGTCTCCGAATCCATTACAGCCACCGCAAACATAACGGCAGGCGGCAACGTGGCCGATGCGGGCGGGGTCAAAACCATGGCGGCCATGCGCGGGACTTTCGATGCCCATACTCACCAGGAAAACGGCACCGGCGGCGGAGTTACCAATCCGCCCGTAGAGGGGATGTAACGCATGGATGACGTATTCGGCCAGGACATAAAGCTGGGTGATGACGGCCAGGCTCTTGTTGCCGCCAACGGCGAGCTGATTCTGACCGAGGGTGCCGAAACCGGCGTCCAGGATATCCGCCTGCGGCTGGAAACTCCCTTGGAGGAACTGTTCTACGATATCGACTTCGGCAGCCTGATTCACGAGTGGTACCGGGATGAAAACACACCCGGCAACCGCGCCGGGTTCGAGGCGGAGGTGGAGCAACGTATCGAGGAGGATCCCCGTGTGACCCTGGGGACGGTATCCTGCAAAATCGTATCGTTCGACGAAAAGGGTTTTACCGCGAAGGCCGCATGGGAGTTCATTGGAGAGGATCATCCGTTCAACCTGGTGGTCAGTTACGACAGCGACAAAAAGGAGATGGTGATACGCGATGTCAATCCAAGATCTGGTCTCTAAAAGTCTCGAAACCATCCGCCAAGAGATGTTTGACCAGCTCGCGGCCAAACAGGAGGAGTACGTCGCGGCGGGGTGGCTGCCGATCCGCATCAACCTCAACAAGGGCATCGTGCGCGGGCTGATCGAACTCTGGTGTTGGGTATTGTGGCAGCTGTATCAGTTCCTCGCCCTGGTGCTGGCCCAGGCGTTTCCGGACACGGCCACCGGCGCGTGGCTCGATCTGCATTGCAAACAGGTGGGTGTAACCCGCAAGCCGTCCACCAAGGCAACCGGCACCGTATATTTCACCCGCGCCGGCATCGCCGGTAACGTGCCGATTCCCGCCGGGCGGGTAGTACGCACCAAGCCTGACGGCAGCGGGCATATATATAGATACGTGACCATGGCAGCGGCAATTTTGCCGGACGGCGCCAGCGAGGTAGCCGTGGCGGTTGAGGCCGAAGAATATGGCGCGGCGGCCAATGCGACGGCGGGGCAGATCTGCGAGATCGTCACGGTGATCCCCGGTATCGATGCCGTTGAAAACAGGGCCGGATGGTTATTGAGTGAAGGGGCCAGCAAGGAGGAGGACACCCCCCTGCGGGTGCGGTATGAACTGGCCTGGAAACAGCTGAGCGGCTGCACCAAATACGCCTATGAGGCGTGGGCTCGCGAGGTCACCGGCGTCGCCGATGCGAAGATCCTTGACCAGCATCCGCGCGGGCAGGGGACGGTGGATGTCATTGTATTAGGTACCGCCGGGATACCGACCCAGACACTGCTTGATGCGGTAACCGCCAACATCATGGGCACCGGCAACAAGGACGAAAAATACCCGATCAACGACGATGTGGCGATTACCGCCCCGGCCGCAATCAACGTGTCCATCGTTGCCGAACTGGAGCTGCTCGCCGGAGACGCCCCGACAATTCTGGCCGCCGCTGAAAATCGGGTCCGGGCGCTGTTCGCCCCCCTGCCGATTGTATCGGCAATCGACCCGCTCGGCGTCGGCGGGGATCTCACCCGCGATCGTCTGATCGCCGCGCTGATGATCAGCAATGTCAAACGGGTCAATACCAATTTTATCACCGTACCCGTACCCCAGGACGGGCTTGCGGTCCTGGTTGATATCCAATTAACGCAGGTCTGGGCTTTCGAGGCGTAAATGGGACTCTTCAAAGACTATATTTTTAACACCCTGCGCCTGCCGTTTCTCCATAAGCCCGGCCCGCTGGCCATGCTGCCGGATGGCGCCTCCGGTTGTCTCGATGCCGTCAGGGTCATTATCGAGAGCCTGCGAGCCCAGTTCCTGCCGCCGCTCTGCGAAGCGACCTATCTGATCCGTTTCGCCAAAAGTCGCGGGATTGTCCGGAACCCGCTGGAGCCTGAACCCCATTGGCTGGAGCGGGTACGGTTTGCTTATCTCTGGTGGTCACGGGGAGGCCGGGCGTCGGCAATGGCTGAAGCGCTGCAGGTCGGGTTCGGCTTCGGCACGGTCGAAATCGTCAACATGACTACCACGTTTCAGCTGGTCGATGAAAACGACCGGACGCCGATCGTTGACGAAACGACGGCTACGGATATCGCGGACGGCAATTCCGATCGCTGGGCCGAGTTTACGGTTGTGGCCCACCTGAAGGGGAACGAAATCCGCTACACCCGTGAGCAGATCGTATGGGCGATCAATGAGATCAAGCCGGCCCGGTCGCGGCTGGCGGCACTGATATTAATGGCGCCGTTGTTCGATGAAACCACTATCATCAACCTGTACGACGAAACTACCCTCGCACCGCTGGCCACATAATAAAAATACCGGGAGGTTCTATGCTGGAGTCCATATCATTCTTAACATATTTCGGAGGTCGCCTCCCCGCCGATGGGATCGCCGACGATAATGCCCTGCTGCTTAAACAGGGCGATTCGGTCCGACAGATCAGCTTTGCGGAGTTAGCGGAGGCGATAGCCGCCGAGGCGGGAGGTGGCGCGCCTGTTACTCTGGCGGATGGCGCAACGTTGACGGCCCTGCACGGTCGGGTTTTAGGCGCCCCCGATGACGGTGTTACCATTTTGTTCCATTTACCTGTGTATGCCGGAGTATCAGCTCGGAAGGGGTATAAACTTAAAAACATCGGCCAGGGGATACTCCACATCGACGCGGCTGATGCCAAAACTATCGACGGAGAGGCCATACTGGAACTGGTCCCCGGCGATAAATGTGAACTGGCCAAAGACGGCGCCAACTGGCAAACAATCTAAATCACTATTTACGGAGGATTAAACGATGAAAAAAGGACTTTTTACACTGCTGCTGGTGATCATCACCGCCCTACCTGCACTGGCTGCACCGACTAATACAAGCGGTCCATGGGGGATACTGGTTTCTAAAGGATCCGGATTCACTAACTTGTCAACAGCCAAGCGCAGCCCGGCCACTGCCAGTAAAACCATGGTGATTGCGGATGTGATGGATTGTAACAACCTGACCATTCCTGCCGACCGTGCTATTGATGTCAAAAAGGGCGGCCGAATACGTTACAGCGGCGATCTGGTCATAAATGGGCCATTTAATGCCGGAATGTACCAGGCACTTGAAAAGGTTGGCAGTGGTACTCTTACATTCGGCCCCGGCTCAGTCAGTTCTATCCCTCCTGCATGGTTTACCGGATCGGATACAGTAGCTGTACAATCTGCCGTAACTACATCTAAAAACTCGGGGTGGATACCACTAAAACTCGACCGGATGTATACCCTCACGGCATCTATAAATATTGACAGACAGGTGGATACTGGAGGGATTGACAACTCATGGTTTGTTATATCCGGGGGGGGAGTAGGGGGATTTTACACAGCCTCAGCCATCAAACTGTTCGATACTACGTTAGCCTACACTACCGAGCCATTGACAAGTCAGATTAAATTCGAAAACGTTATATTTGAGGCCGATGCATACACAACAGACGCCTATGTAATTTCTCAAGGATATCTGCGTACAACTTTTGCAGGATGCGCTTTTAAAAAAATCAAATTGGCTAACTACACAACAACCTATATTCAGTCAATATCCTTGGATAACTGTGTTGCCCGTGCATGGGGGGGTACTTTTCTTGCAGCACCCATTGCCTATAATTTTCAATTTCATAACACCACACTTGAGGCTGGTGAATCAATAGCTCATGGTGGGTCAAATGGATTTTTATTTATAGACATACGTGGTTCTGGATTTACAGGTGGTGCAATAGAAGGGCTGTCTGGGTATGGCATTTCATATGGTAGTGCCAGAGGATTTTATGTTGGTGGCCCTGTATATTTTGAGGGTAACACAGACAGTGATATCAAAGGCACAGATGGTACAAAATTAACTGCTGGTGTGGCAATTATCGGAAACCACTTCCACAATGACCCCGCCAAAACAGCAAAATCTATAGTGTGGAGTGGGTTTACACAAGGTTGTGTCTCATATGGCAATACACTTAATAGCGATGGTACTCTTCATAGCCTTGCTGTTACTGACCAAGTCGATATTAGCGACTCAACTGCTGGAGGGGATATAGCAAACTATAATCGCCGTCACTGGTTTATGGACAAAAAATACCGAGATAAGGGTGGTTATATTTATGGCAGTACTTCCGATGGCGATAATGCGTATTTAAATTTAGGTGTCAGGTACGACTCAAATACTCAGTATGATCTGATCAGCCTATTGTGGACGCAAAAAATAGTGCTTCGCGGTGCTGATTATATACCGTCCGGTCTAAATCTCGCATTTGCCGGGGCAACAGAATCCGGGTTTACCATTAAAAACAGCAACGTTTCAAACTCGGGGCAATATATTAATTTTGCCAATTCAGCAAATGGATCTGCCGGCGAAATCACTCAAACAGGAGCGACCACAATCGCCTATACCACTACCTCGGATTATCGGCTTAAAGATAACATACACCCGATAAGCAATGCTACCGATAGCCTGATGTTGTTGAAGCCGGTCGATTACAGTTGGAAGTCGGATGGATCGACAGGGCAGGGGTTCATCGCCCACGAACTTCAAAGCGTAATCCCTTATGCAGTTGTAGGCGAAAAAGATGCTGTAAATGCAGATGGAAGTATAAAAACACAGAGCATTGACATGGCAAAGGTTGTTCCGGTACTTACCGCCGCGCTTCAGGAATTAAGGAAAGAATTTGAAACATATAAATTGTCACATCCATAGGCGGCAATAGCAAGAAGAGGCAGCGGCCGGACCATGCACTAACATGATCCGGCCGCCGACCCACAGAGCGAGCTGTGAGCCAACCGAAGGCTGCCCCACCACGTACGCGGCGCGGGGAGCTTATCAAAACATTCTTGATAAATCAAGGAGGCTCACACAATGAAGCACTACCCAGTTTTTGCCTATCCAGGCGCAAAACGCCGTCTGGCTAAAGTTTTACTTCCCCTAATACATAGCCGTCCCCATGCCTGCTACGCCGAGCATTTTGCCGGTGGCGCCTCGATGTTTTTTATGCGCCGCCCGGCCGAGGTCGAAGTGCTGAATGATGTCAATGGGGAGGTTATCAACCTCTATCGTGTCATCAAAAATCACCTGGATGAGTTTGCCAAGCAGTACCGTTTTTGTGTGGCTAGTCGGGAGCTCTTCGAATTATCAAAAGAGACCCCTCCCCATGTGCTGACCGACATCCAGCGCGCCGCTCGTTACCTCTATATTCAAAAACTCGCTTTTGGCGGTAAAGTCACAGGCCAAACCTTCGGCACATCCCCCAGTTCACCTCCGAGGTTCAATATCCTCCGCCTCGAAGAGGATTTGAGTCAGGCACATCTCAGATTATCCAGAGTATGGATAGAACATCTCGGTTGGCATAAATGCCTGGAAAAGTGGGATCGTGATTACACCCTACACTTTCTTGATCCGCCGTACTGGGAAACCGAGGGCTATGGAGTGCCTTTCGAG
>JBAQPK010000011.1:0-8416 GCA_049305715.1 Desulfuromonadaceae bacterium
GACTGGTGTTCCGGCTGTAAAAACCGCCCTGACGCCCATTTTTTTTAACAGCAGAATATCTTCTTCAGACACTACGCCGCCGACAATTACAGCAATATCTTCCGCACCCTGTTTATTCAGTTCTTCAATAACTTTTTGGGTTAAAGAGAGATGGGCACCGGATAGGATCGAAAGACCAATGACATCCACATCCTCCTGAATTGCCGTGTTGACGATCTGGAGTGGTGTTTGCCGCAGGCCTGTGTATATCACCTCAAAACCAGCATCCCTTAAACCATACGCCACAACATGGGCACCGCGTTCATGCCCATCTAGGCCCGGCTTTGCCACTAAAACACGAATTTTTTTATCTTGACTCATCCTACCCCCCAACATGTTAAATTTGCATAGATGCCTATCTCTATTTGTTAGAGCACAGATTCACTATCGCGATTTAGACGGTAAGCAAATGCTATGCAATGTTCTGCCTAACCGCTTAAGTGCAGTTGCAATCACAAATTACCCACTTATCCCACAGAGCAATTTGGGTGCCAATCACTCTGAAACAACACAATATACTGATATTGCAAGTATTTTTATTAGTAAATGTTTTACAACCACATAAAATCCATACGCATTATGAGTCGCTGTCACCCGCCCTATTGGGTCGCAGCGACTCATAGGAGCAAAAGTAAGTAGTGCTCCCACATGATCAGTCTTACGTATACTTTTAGCCAAGGCTTATGAAATATTGGTAGAGAGAAGATGAGTAATTGACGTCACAAAACTTCGGTCCTATCCACCAAAGAATGTGAATCGGCATGCAAAAATGCCCCACCTATAGCCTGAATCGGCGTCCAAATTGACCCACCCCGGCACCCTTCTCCATATCTCCGAACTTACCGGAGAGAGGAGAATCGAAAGGAGATGCTGAAGGTGGACACCATCAAAGATACACGCATTGCTCATTTTGCAGAGGGGAAAGGGATTCGCGAGATTTCCTGTGATTTCAATCTTTCCCGCAACACCGTCAGTACGGTTCTCCACAGCGGTATGATTGACCAGAGCTACTGCCGGATCGACAAGTACCGTCCCAAGCTCGGGGCTGTTATCGAGCGGCTTGTTGAACTGCTGAAGGAAGACGAAGCCAAACCGGTCAAGCATCGCCGCCGTGCGCAGATCCTGTTCGAGCAACTGCAGCGCGCGAGGGGCATGACGAGCCGCAACCGGCACAGCTGCCGCTCCTGAGCATGGTTCCGGTGGTGGACTGCTACCGCTATGACCGTCTGCTGTCGAGAGGCACCTATGGTACTGCGTGACCGTCTGATGGAAGCGATAGGCACTCTCGGCCTCTATGGCATGAAGGTCACCCTTGACGAGATACTGGCGGCGGGGATGGCGGAACGGAAGGTCAGAAGCATCCGTTACCGCATGAGCCTGGCCAGGTTCCCGGTTGACAAGGATCTCGACCGGTTCGACTTCACGGCGTCACCGGTCAATGAGATGCAGATCAGAAACCTCAATGAAGGACGCTTTCTCTCCGACCACACCAACGTCATCATGGTGGGTGGCACCGGAACCGGCAAGACGCACCTGGCCATCTCGATCGCCAAGCAATGCATCAGAAACGGCAGGAAGGCCAGGTTCATTAATGTGCTTGATCTGGTGAACCAGCTGGAGCAGGAGGAGATGGACAACCGGGGAGGAAAGCTGGCGGAACACCTCGCCCGGCACGACCTGGTTATACTGGACGAACTGGGCTACCTACCATTCTCCAGAAGCGGCGGCCAGCTTCTGTTCCACCTGATATCGAAACGCTACGAAAGAACGGCACTGATCATCACGACGAACCTGACCTTCGGGGGATGGCCGCAGGTATTCGGGGACGGCAAGATGACGACGGCACTACTGGACAGAGTTACTCACCACTGTGAAATTGTAGAAACAGGAAATGAAAGCTGGAGAATCAGAACGAGGATCAATAACTAAAATCTATTGCTGAGGGTGGGTCAAAAAGCACGCCTGTGGTGGGTCAAAACTCAAAGCCGATTGACGATGGTGTCCAAGATCTGAATTGCGCCTTGATTGATATCATCGCTCTGATTGACGTGGCGGGATAACCGACTGCCGATAATGCCGAACTTTCTCGTCAACCGGCCCTCATCACAGCGTCCAAGATCGCCACAGGTATAGATACTCAACATATTGAGATGGCGCTCTATTTTTCGACCGATGCCGCACAACTCCTTGATCGGCATATGTTCCAGTGTTGACCTGACTTTATCGGGCGTAATGATGGTAAGTCCATCCAGTTTCTTCATCTCGGAGGCGAGCTTTGCCAAGAGCTTGTTTGGTGCAACGCCGATGGAACATGTGAGGTCAAATTGAAACTTGATGCGGGCTTTGAGGAGGTGAGAAATATTCTCTGCACTGGAGAAAATCGACAGGGAGTTGGTCACGTCCATGAATGCTTCGTCGATGCTGAACACCTCTACCAAGGGAGTGTCGTAAGGACAATCCCCCTTGCAGTTCCAGACTTTGTGATCCAGCCCTTTTTTTCCAGGGCATCGAGATGCCGATTTACACCGAATGAGTGCTGGAGACACCAATGTGTGCCGCGATGTCGCGCAAGGTAGGAGAATAGTCGTGCGTCTGGGCGAAACGGGAGATGAAATTCAACACCTTCTGCTGCCGAACAGTAAGATCGATCACTGTGCTCTCCTCGTTATAGTGTCCACTTGAACACCATACACTCCAAGCCCTCTTAGCTTGTCAAGGTGACTTAATCGCAGGCCCTGTTAATAAACGGATCAGCTCATATTGTTTCAATGCTTTTCTCTGTGTTTATGAATAGTTGCCACATAATGTTTTTATTGACATCTTACTCTTTCATTGTTAACTATCTAAATATTATAGACTCCTTCACTAAAAGAGACTCCGCGAGCTTTCATGCTTCCGGACAAACTTCTTCGGATAGCCCGAGGAAGAATCGCCCCGGCAGGGATGTGACCACCGAAAAGATCAGGCCGCAGTTGCCCCCTTTTCGGATGATGTTCGGAACAGGTTTTATGCCTTCCGAATAGTCGTTTGGGTAAAGCGACTTAAATACAAGTTACAGGTACGTCCATTTTCGGACATTGCCTATCGAAACAAATATTGATGAAGATAACGACCCGTTCTGGCACTTGCTGGAGTGGGTTTTTTGTTACTCAAATTCCGCGACAAGCCTTGTAAGCGGCGGAGACCTCACCACATCCCGACCGGGAGACTTTTTGTTCTCTCCCTACGGGACAGACATCTGTCTCTTTGCTTCGGGAAAACCAACAAGGAGGCAGTATGGCAAGTTTGAACCGCGTAGAACTCATCGGCAACCTGGGTCGTGATCCTGAAATCAGGTACACTCAAGGAGGCACCGCTGTCGCAAGTTTTTCACTCGCGACCAGTGAGAAGGTAAAGAACAAAAGTGGCGAATGGGAGATCCGGACCGAGTGGCACAACATCGTCCTTTACGCACGTCTCGCAGAAGTAGCTGGCGAGTATCTGTCGAAAGGAAAAAGTGTTTATCTCGACGGCAAACTCAAGACCCGCAAATGGCAAGATCGGGATGGTAAGGATCGGTACACGACCGAAATCATCGGTGACAAGCTTCTTATGCTTGGAAGTAAAAATGGCAGCATTCCCGACGGGAGTGACGATCAGCCAGCAAACAGCCAGGCACACGAGGACATCCCGCACGATGACACCGATCCGTTCTAACAACCAGTAACCACAACTCAACAGTCCTACGGGGAGACATTACCAAATCCCCAAAGGGATTGGTCTGTCTTCTCTGTCGGACACAACCCACAGAAAAGGAGACAGACAGATGAACGCACCAGCTCAAATCATTCCCATCAACCCCGCAGCATCATCCCTCACTCACCACGCTGTCAACATCAGTGAACTGAAGGCCCAGGTAAACCTGATTCAATACGTCATGCGTGACGTCATGAAATCAGGCGAGCACTACGGCACCATTCCCGGCTGCGGAGACAAAGCAGTTCTTCTCAAACCGGGCGCCGAAAAGCTCATGCTCACCTTCAGACTGGCAAACGACGTGGATGTGAAAACCATCGACCTGCATCTCGGCCATCGTGAGTATCGCATCAAGGTGACGCTCTACTCACCGGCAGGCCAGCGTCTCGGTACCGGTGTCGGTTCATGTTCGACCATGGAAAGCAAGTATCGTTTCCGTGTCGGGCCAGTTGAACTGACGAATAAACCGGTACCAAAGGAATACTGGGATCATCGCAAGGAGAACCCGGCATTGGCACAGGAGATCATTGGTGGGCGTGGCTTCAGCGCAAAAAAGGATGACAGCGGCAACTGGAAAATCGCCAGGCAGGGAGAAAAAGTCGAACACGACAATCCTGCCGATTTCTACAACACTTGCCTGAAAATGGCCAAGAAGCGGGGATTGGTGGATGCAGTACTTACCTCGACCGCCGCCTCGGACATCTTCACCCAGGACATCGAGGAAGATCCTGACCTTTACGGACAGACGGAAAACAACGGAGGAAACAGTGCCGGCAACACCAGCACAACCTCCGGGACTTCGCATTCAGTCAACAAACCTGACAGCGCCCCATCATCCCACGAAGCCGAACCTGTTTCGACTTCCGAGATCATCGGGTATCTGACGGCTAAGGGAATCAGGATGGAACTCTCCGCGGATGAATCGGAGATCTCCGCTTTCCCGGACTTCAACGACACCTCAGCCCGCCAATGGCTGAAAGACCACGGTTTCAAATGGGATGGCAAGGGCAAATGCTGGCAGTACCGGTAGCGCCTGACGTTCCAGACTGAACCCCACTCACAACCTACCTCTGCAGGGAGACAACGACTTTCTCCCTACCGGGGGTGTCTTGTCTCCTCTGCCGGGTACAACCCACATACAAGGAGACAAGAACATGAATACTCACATCGTCAAACACGTAACTGTCAAAGGCTATCAGGTGCCGGTCTATGCTCCTACCAAGAAGGAATTCCAGGTCAGCATCAACGTCACCCGGATCATTACCGGCGTCATCTTCGGCTCTCTGCTTACCGCAGTCGGGGCGATACCATTTCTGATCTGAAAGGAGATAGCCATGAGCAAACTCGCTGCATTTCTGGGACGGGCTATTCCGACCCACCAAAAGAAACAATCATCACATCTTGGTGACCGAACTGTGTACGTCGGAGCCTCCGATATTGCCGGTTGTCCGCGTAAAGCAACTCTCGGCAAACAGTTCCCATCTGAATATGACATCAAGACTTTACTCCGTTTTTCCCGTGGCCACGCCGCGCAAGCCATGTATGCCGAATTTTTCAGGACCGGTGGTGCCCTCTTCAATGAAGAAGTCGAAGTGAAGCATCCCCAGTTCCCTGAGATCAGGTGCCATATTGACTTCCTGTTCTATGCGAACCGGCAGACAAAACGGCTGCACATCGTGGAAATGAAGTCGACCGACGGAATCCCCGATGAACCTTATGCATCCTGGGTGGATCAGCTACACGTCCAAATGGGTCTGCTGCAACTCACCCTCGATCCGGAAGTGGAAATCGGCGGATCGATCTTGGTTGTAGACCTCAATGCGGGCACATACCGGGAATTCAACAGCTATGCGCCTAACAAACTGGTGTTCAATCAGCTTATGGAAAAAGGTCAGCACATCCTTGCGGCAACGCGCGGCGAATGTGCACCTCGAACTGAGCCGGGCATACTCTGCGGTTTCTGTTCGTTTCGCAACGAATGTCCCTCTCATGCCGTCGAAATGGAACTCCCCCCGGAAGTCCATCAAGCCGGCAGGACATATCTGCAACTGAACGAACAGAAGAAAGAGATCGATGCACGACTGGAAATCCTGAAGAATGACATCCTCACTTTTGCGGATGGCGCATTCAAAGGTGCATCAGACGGGATACTGATCAACGTCACTTCAGTGGCGGAGTCGGTAATGATCGACAGTTCCAAGCTCAAGAGAAACTATCCGGATATCTACGACCAGGTCACGAAACCGAAAGCCGGTTTCGTCAAACTTGAAATCAAGCCATTCACGCCGCTCGCAGCACAAGCGGCCTGAACCAACCCCACCAGGGGGCATCACGCTCCCCATGGGAAATCTCCCTTCGTGGAGGCGTGTCTGCCCCAGTGAAAGGAGATTACCGATGAAATCGTATTACCTGCCGCCCGACCTTAAATCATTCTCTCTGACGAACAGAAAAGAAAACCTGAAAGAGGCCCTGCACACCATTGTGACGCTGATCCTCATGGCAGCAATCTTCCTGTTGGTCATGATCGCCGCCGTTCCGCCTGAACCGAGGGAATACCCCGCTGGTTGGGAGGAGGTGCGCGGATGATGGAGTCAAACATCACTATCTATACAGAAGAGGAAGCATTTCCATCGGATTCCGCCATGAGCGAGGTCAATCTGTCACTGCACGGAGCCAACCGCTTTCTGGAACGGGACATCCCGCTGGAAGCAGTCGAAGGTGTCCGTCACCTTCTGCCGCTCCTCAACGATAAGCCACTCAAGTTCAGGTACAAGGGGGTGCTGGTAGTTGCCCGACTGGTCAACGGCTCTCCCAGGATCATCACTGCTTGGAGGGTACCACCTCCCCTGTAGATATTTCGCGGCAGATCAATGCCATCACAAGGAGGCCATCATGAGCCCGAAAACACCAAGACCAAAGGCTGCCACCGGCTTCACCATCGAACGCCGGTCATCCTGCGGCAAGATTTACACCACGGTAACAGTGTCCCCGACAACAGCCGCACCCATGGAAGTATTCATCCGCTTCGGCAAAGCCGGAGGTTGTGGTTCCGCCATGGCAGACGGCATCGCTCGCCTGGTCTCCTACGGACTCCGTTCAGGACTTGAGCCAACCGATGCTTTCAAAGCTTTGAGCGGCATTGGCTGTCACCTCGGGAGCAATACCTGTCTCAACTGCGTAGCCGAATCGATCCATTTTGTGCTCACACATCTGGAAACGGGTCGCGACATCAACGAACTGATCGAGGAAGCTGCTCTGGCTGAAGCAAATGCCAGCACTCACGACTTCATCTGATACCAATCCAACATCAACACCTGGCAGGGAGATATGACATCCCTGCGGGGTGGTCTGTCTCCCTGTCGGGTTACAACCCTGCACAGGAGGCAGACATGAACTACGAAATCAGGAGCACGTTCAAAATCGACGCGCCCAAAACGGTAACCATCAAAGGGAGGACACCGGGACACCCCGCTGTTCCACCTGCGGACGAGCAGTACATCTTTCGTCAGGCCACCCTGTCCGACCTCTTCACCTGGTATCTGCTGGGTGAACGGTCACTCTACCTCACCGGCCCCACCGGCTGCGGCAAATCCTCCGTCATCATCGAGGTCGCAGCACGGCTCAGCATCCCCCTCTGGAACGTCGTCGCTCACTCCCGGCTGGAAACACCGGAACTGATCGGCGGCTATCGGCTCAATGCCGGCGGAGGAATGGATTTTGTGCATGGGCCACTGATTATTGCCATGAAGGAAGGTGGCTGGTTCCTGATCGATGAAATCGATCTGCTCGACCCATCCACTGCAGCGGGTTTGAACGGAGTTGCCGAAGGACGCTCCATCACCATTCCGGAAACGGGAGAAGTGGTGACGGCTCATCCGGAATTCCGTTTCATCGCCACCGCCAACTCCAACGGAGCAGGTGACGCCACGGGTCTCTATCAGGGGATTCTGCGGCAGAACCTGGCGTTCCTCGACCGCTTCTACATGATCGAGGTCGGTTATCCCGATCCTGACATCGAAAAGAAAATTCTGACCGAAGTAGCACCATCGGTCGGCAGCGACATCAGAGACCGCATGGTGGACATCGCCAACGAAATCCGCGCCCTGTTCATCAAGGGAGAAGCGGAAGTTACGCTTTCGACCCGAACCCTGACCAGGTGGGCACGTATCACCGCCTTCCAGGCACGGGCTGCGGCAAGTCAAGGCATGTCCAACGGTGAAACATTGACCAAGGCTTTCGACCGGGCACTCGGCTTCCGGGCTGAACCCGACACCCGAACCGCCCTGCATGCAGTTTTGCAGCGGCATTTCGGTGGCCGGAGGACACAATGACCAGATACAGGTGCATCAAATCCTCCGTGGATCTGCACCTGCTGGACAGGGTCAGAAACCACGACAAGGTCTACCACCTGGCGGTGTTCGAGCGGGACGACGGTTGTTTCGACGTACTGTACCGTTACGGTCGCCGGGGCACAACAATGCGCCTCGGAATCCTCAAAGGTGGTGAATGTCTTCGCGACTATCGCACAGCCAGCAATCTCATGATCCGTAAGAAAGCGGAACAGGTCAACGGTGACGGGTATCAGTATGCCAGCGGTATTACACCCAATGTCTGGAAAGATCTGGTCCGCCCTACCCTACCC
>JBAQPK010000012.1:0-15220 GCA_049305715.1 Desulfuromonadaceae bacterium
TATCCGCCCTGTGGTCCCCGCTTGCTCTTAAGGAGGCCGGCACGTTTCAGGTTCTGGAAAATCTGCTCAAGATAACGGGGCGAAATCTGCTGGCGGCGGGAGATGTCCTGAATCTGGGCAGGCGCGGGACCGTAGTTATAAGCGATGTCGAACATGGCCCGCAGGCCGTATCTGCTTTTCGTTGAGAGGCGCATACTGTGGCTCCGGTAAGAATGAAATACGGGAAATCATTACGGATTCAGACCAAGGATGTCAAGAAAATAAACTGCCTGTTGGAGCGGCATGGTGCCGTATTATTACTTCTGCAAGAGGCACAATCATCGTGCCGTTCGGGCGATTGTTGCGGCAATCACCGTAGCTGCTCCGGCTTTTTTAAGCTCTTTGGCACATTCATTCATCGTGCTGCCAGTTGTCATGACATCATCGAGCAGCAGTATCCGTTTGCCAGCAACCCGGTCAGGTACGGGGACCGAGAAGGCTCCCTTCACATTCAGGCGGCGCTCCGCCGCCGAGAGGTCTATCTGCGGCGTTGTCGGGCGGGTTCTGACAAGAGCGTCCGGCAGCATCGGCAGGGAGAGCCGGCGTGACAGTACCCTCCCGAGGAGTACCGCCTGGTTGAAGCCGCGCTGGCGCAGGCGGGAACGATGCAGCGGCACCGGCACGATGAGCTGCGGTGCCTGATCGGCCAAAAATCCCCCCACCCCTTCCATGGTCAGAAGCGCCAGCGGATAGCGCAGATGCGTACGCTGATCATACTTGAAGGAGTGGATCAGGTCGCGTATGGCGCCTTCATAGAGAAAGTGTGCCCGGGCGGTATCGAAACGGGGTGGATGGGCCAGGCACGCGCCGCAGCGGTGGTCATCGCCTGCTCCGGCAAAAGGGATTCCGCAGATGGGGCAGAGCGGCGACGTCACGAGCGGCAGGCGCTCACGGCAATCCGGGCAGATGTGGGGTGGAACGGCATCCGGGATAAAGGAGTGGCAGATGTGGCAGATCGGCGGGAGAAGTACGTCAAGCAGCGCATTGAAGAACTGCTTGACTGAAGCCATCTAAAACCCGAGATCCGTGTTGACCACCAGTACATGGAGGTCGGTAAAGCGTGGTTTACGCTCGATGATTGAGGTTACCCGGCAGAGCCGGTCCGGTGAGTTGCAATCGCTGCAGAAGCCGGTTAGGGAACAAGGGGTTTTGAAGTTGAGGCGTCTGGCATTAGGCGGCGTTGCCCACTCCTTGACCCGTTCGACGGCATCCTGAGGAGTGCCGTCAACCAGCTTGTTGCGCCCGGCGACGACAATCACCCGGCGCGGGCCAAAGAACATCGCCCCGACACGGTTGCCGGTGGCATCGATGTTGATCAGTTCGCCGTTCAGGGTCAGCGCATTACAGCCGGACAGAAACAGGTCGCAGGTCAGTTCACGGCGCATGATTTCCAGTTTTTCATCGCGCGACAGCGCCGGATCAGCGTGGTTGAGAATCTCTTTGCCCTGCTCTCGCAACAGCTGTTCCACCCCAAGGGCGACAATCGACATTGAACCGCCGAAGCCAACCGTGACGGAATCGGCGGCTCCGGCAATTATGTACTCCGCGGCACTCTGCGGGGTGGCACAGTACTTGGCGGTGAAGCCGTTTTTATCGAGCGACGCCACCGCTTTCAGGCATTTCTGCTCATGGGTCCAGTTGACTAGATCTTCTGTCATTCCCATGGGCGCCTACTTTACAGCTTTGACAGACTTGATAACAATCGGAACAGTTGGAACATTCTGGAAAACCGAGTTTTTCCTGGTCTGCGGCGCTGAAATGATCTTGTCTACGACATCCATCCCTTCGATTACCCTTCCGAATACCGCATAGCCGAATTTGTCTGGATTGGGACGGTTAAGCATGTCATTGTTGACTACATTAATGAAAAACTGGGATGTGGCGCTGTTGGGATCGCCGGTGCGGGCCATTGAGATTGTGCCGCGATCGTTCTTCAGGCCGTTGTCCGCTTCATTTTTGATCGGTGGCCGGTCACCCGGTTTAGGGGTCAGGTTTGCCGTCAATCCTCCCCCCTGGGCCATAAAGCCCGGGATGACACGGTGGAAGATGGTGCCGTTGTAATATCCGCTTTTTGCATAGTCTAGAAAGTTTTTGACGCTGATGGGAGCCTCTTTTTCAAAAAGCTCAATCTTGATGTTCCCGAGGGTGGTTTCCATCGAGACGACCGGGTTTTTATTTCCTTCAGCGCTGGCGATTCCGGCAACGAGGCAGATCAGTGCAACGGCACTCAACATCTTTTTTAACATGAGATCCTCCGGGAAATGTGTCTTGCATAACGAACCGCACTATACGACAGTCAATCGATAAAATCAATTTCAACCCTCACAGCCCCGTACCAGTTCCGCCAGGCAGGAAATGAAGGCGGGAGAGCTGTTGAGCGCTTCGGTGCGCCGGAAAACCGCAATGCCGAGCGCGTTTGCTTCTTCCCTGTACTGGATATCGATCTCATAGAGGGTCTCGATGTGATCCGACACGAACGAAAGCGGCACCATCAACAGCTGTTTGCAGCCGTCGGCGGCCAGCTTGGCGATTGTTGCTTCGGTGGACGGCTCCAGCCATTTGACCGGGCCGGCGCGGGATTGGAACGCCAGTTGGTGGGAAATGCCGCCGAAATGCTCCATGGTCAGGCGCACCGTCGCCTGGATATGCTCAAGATAGGGATCGCCGGAATCGATGAATGACTGCGGCAGACCGTGGGCCGAAAATACCAGCTGCACCCCGCTCCGCTCCGGAAAGCCGGCCAGTCCCCGCTCGACTTTTTCCGCCAGTGCGGTGATGTAGGCCGGATGATCATAAAACTGGCGGATGTAGGAGAGTTTGAACGGGGCCGCGGACTTTTTCAGCCCGCGCTCCAGTTCATTGATGCTGGAACCGACCGTGGCGCGGGAATAATGCGGGTAAAGCGAGAGGGCGATCACCCTGGTGATCCCTTCACGCGAGATGGCGGACAGCGCCTCCGCTGTATCCGGCTTCGAGTAGCGCATGGCTACGAAACAGCGGTAATCCTGGCCGAGGACCGCTTCCAGCGAGGCTCCCTGCTGTTCGGTCAACTCGCGGATCGGCGACTTCCCGCCGATCTTCCGGTAATATTCCATGACCTTCTTCGAACGGCGGCGCGAAATGAAGCGGGCGATCGCCGGTTGCAGGAACGCCGGACCGATGCGGATGATGTCCCGGTCGGAAAAGAGGTTGTACAGAAAGGGCTCGATGGCAGGGAGCGAGTCAGGCCCTCCCATCTGGAGCAGCAGCACGGCGGTTTTGTCAGACATGGTTCACGCCCGGATCATGGTCAGCAGCATCTTGAACGGCTTGACCGCTTTCAGTTCATGGGGAATATTCGCCGGCATGATAATCATCTGCCCGGCGATTACCGTTTGCGGTTTCCCGTCGATGACCACTTCCGCCTCGCCATCAACGACCTGCACTACAGCGTCAAACGGTGCGGCATGTTCGCTCAAACCCTGCCCGGCGCCGAAAGAAAACATGGTCAACGTGCCGATCTTCTTGTCGATCAGCGTCTTGCTGACACCCGAGCCGTCCTGATATGATACGAGCTCACTCAATGTCAATGCCTTGCCGATTAATTCCATGATGGCCCCGATCGTTTCTCTGATTTTGTACAACGCTCGCCATACTAGCGCATTAACAGAAAAAAACAAAGGCGGAAAACCGAAGTTTTCCGCCCATGCGTGAAACAGATGAATCTATTGGATGTTACGGGGTGCGGGTGTACTTGATTAGTACATGCCGCCGCCCATGCCGCCCATGCCGCCCATGCCGCCAGGCATACCGCCGCCCATGCCGCCGCCGGCAGACTCATCCTTCGGCTTCTCGGCGATCAGTGCTTCGGTTGTCAGCATCAGACCGGCGATGGAGGCCGCATTCTGAAGAGCGCTGCGGGAAACCTTGGTCGGATCGATGATGCCGGCTTTGATCATGTCGACATATTCATCATTGGCGGCGTCGTATCCAAAGGCATCCTTGCCGTTCTTGACCTTGTCAACTACGATCGAAGCGTCGATCCCTGCGTTTTCTGCAATTTGACGGATCGGAGCTTCAAGGGAAGCCCTGATCACGTTTACGCCGAACTGCTGCTCGGTGGCCAGCTTGAGGCCGTCCAGAACAGCCAGGGCGCGGATATAAGCTACGCCGCCTCCAGGGACGATGCCCTCGTCAACAGCAGCTCTGGTTGCGTGCAGAGCATCTTCAACGCGGGCTTTTTTCTCTTTCATTTCCACTTCGGTTGCCGCTCCGACTTTGATAACGGCTACGCCGCCAACCAGTTTGGCCAGGCGCTCCTGGAGTTTTTCCTTGTCATAGTCGCTTGAGCTCTCTTCAGCCTGGGCACGGAGCATCTTGACGCGGCCCTGGATAGCTTCTTCCTTGCCGTTGCCGTCGATGATGGTGGTGTTGTCCTTGTCGATGGTGATGCGCTTGGCCTGGCCGAGCATCTCGATGGTGGTCTGGTCGAGTTTGAAGCCGACTTCTTCGGAGATGACCTGGCCGCCGGTAAGAATGGCGATGTCTTCCAGCATGGCTTTACGACGATCGCCGAAGCCGGGAGCTTTAACGGCGCAGACATTCAGGACGCCGCGCAGTTTGTTGACAACCAGAGTTGCCAGAGCTTCTCCATCGATGTCTTCGGCGATGATCAGGAGCGGACGGCCGGATTTGGCGCTCTGCTCAAGAACCGGGAGCAGATCCTTCATGTTGGAGATCTTCTTGTCGTGGATCAGGATCATGGCGTTTTCGAGAGTAGCTTCCATGCGCTCCGGATCGGTCACGAAGTAGGGGGACAGATAGCCGCGGTCGAACTGCATACCTTCGACGGTTTCCAGGCTGGTTTCCATCGCCTTGGCTTCCTCCACGGTGATAACGCCTTCCTTGCCGACTTTCTCCATCGCCTCGGCGATGATGTCGCCGATGGTCTTGTCGTTGTTGGCGGAGATGGTGCCGACCTGGGCGATTTCCTTATGATCCTTGATCGGCTTGGAGATTTTTTTCAGTTCGTCAACAATCGCTTCAACAGCCTTGTCGATGCCGCGTTTGATTTCCATCGGGTTGTGACCGGCAGCAACCAGCTTGGAACCCTGACGATAGATTGCCTGGGCCAGAACGGTTGCAGTCGTGGTGCCGTCGCCGGCAACGTCGGAGGTCTTTGAAGCGACTTCCTTGACCAGTTGCGCGCCCATGTTTTCAAACTTGTCTTCCAGTTCGATTTCCTTGGCAACGGTTACACCGTCCTTGGTGATCAGGGGTGAACCGTAGGATTTGTCGATAACAACGTTGCGTCCTTTAGGCCCGAGGGTTACTTTAACTGTATCGGCGAGAACATTCACGCCTTTCAGGATGGCGTTGCGGCCGTCCTGGTCGAATTTGATAATCTTTGCTGCCATTGTGTATTCCTCCGTGTTTTGTTTTTGAATTATTGAATTATCTAAAAAGCTGCCAAAGCGTTTTTATTCGACAACAGCTAAAATGTCGTCTTCGCGCATCATCAGGTAGTCGTTACCGTCAACCTTGACTTCTGTTCCGGCATATTTACCGAACAGAACGGTATCGCCGACCTTGACGTCCAGCGGCAGAACCTTGCCGTCTTCTGTCTTCTTGCCGTTGCCGACGGCTACGATCTCGCCGCGCTGCGGTTTTTCTTTAGCGGTTTCAGGGATGAAAAGACCTCCGGCGGTTTTGGTTTCTTCTTCTACTCTCTTCACGATGATGCGGTCCTGAAGTGGTCGTAAATTCATCTGTTCTTCTCCTTTCTATCCGTGTGTGGTGTGGTGGTAAAGTCGAAATTAGCACTCGCATCCGCAGAGTGCTAACAGTCGGAATATAAACAGCGTCCCTTCAAAAATCAAGGGGTAACTGAAATATTTTGTGACAGGGCAGATTGCCGGGTCGCAGGCGGCCTGAACGACGGAATTGCTAATCCGTCAAGACTGAGGTAAGTTGGGAAAATGGGCGCCAAGGAACCGCTCGAAGCGGGGGGGCAGCCTCCGGCGACGAGGTGGGTCACATCATGCAGCCGATTCGCACACAAGGAGTTATGGTTTATGAAAAGCAGACTTGCCATTCATCTGAAAGACGGCCAATGCATAGAAGGTCAACTGGCGCGCACTTTTGGCAACAACAGTGCCGACATTGAGGTGCGTGTGGATGAAACCCAACAAACACACACATTTTCGCTGGAGGAGGTGTGTTATATATATTTTTCCGCACTCCCTGCATGGGCTCATTCGGCAGATCTTGCATCTCTGGAGACGGTCGAAACCATTACCGGTGAAACATTCAGGGTGATGATATTTCCCAGCAGTAAATTTGAGAGGGGTTTTGTCGGAATTCTGCAAGACACTTCCGCGCCCTTTCCCACCATGTTCTTCGCATTCAGTGGTGTGCGTTGCCGTACCCAGGAACGCCTCATCGGACAGATCATCCAGGAACAGACGCCGGTATCCGACAAGATCATAAAGGATGCCCTGAAGACTCAGGAGAGTCTCAGGAAAAAACGCATGGGAGAACATCTTGCCGCTGCGGCCAATATACCCCGCGAGGTGATCGAAACAACTATTCAGAAGGACTTCAGAACTCAGCTCATTCCACGCAATGTCAGGGTCGGCGACATACTCATGGAAGCCGGTCTCGTGACACGCGAACAGATTCAAATGGCATTGGATAGCCAGAAGGCCGGCAGAAAAGTCAGGGTAGGTGAATTGCTCATATCCCTCGGATTCGTCACCGAAGAACAGCTCCTTCTGGCCCTTGCCACAAAATTCGAGTTGGATTTCGTTGATCTGGAGCAGCATTACCCCTCTGAAGAGGCGATGGGAGCATTGTCGGAAGGACTTGTCACCCGTTTGCGAGTTTTTCCCCTGGAAATTAGCGGACGAAAACTCCGCGTTGCAACATCAAACCCGACGGATTCCACCATCGGCGACAGCCTGCGTTTCAATACAAACTACTTTGTAGAGTTGGTGGTGGCGACCAGTGAACAGATCGCCGCGGCAATCGACCGTCATTACAATTTCAGCAAAAATTCTGTCGATTCTCTTCTTGAAGAGATGGGGGATGAAGGGCAATCGGTGGCTGTCGAGGATGAACTTGACAGCCCGGTGTTTATCGAGCCTGACTCCAAGGTCATTTCGCTTATAAACAAGATCCTGATCGACGCGTACAAAAAAGGAGCATCCGACATCCATTTTGAACCGGGAAGCGGAAAACGACCCATCAGTGTCCGCTACAGGATCGACGGCGAGTGTGTCGTTGTCCATACCATAGCTTCCACCTTCAAAAACTCCATCATTTCCCGCATCAAGATTATCTCGGGCCTGGATATCTCCGAACATCGCAAGCCGCAGAGCGGCAAGATTACGATCCGTTATGAACAGCGCAAACTGGAATTCCGTGTGGAAATCACCCCTACCGTGGGGGGGAATGAGGATGCCGTGCTGCGGCTTTTGGCTGCATCCAAACCCCTCCCCATCGAGGAAATGGGGCTTATGCCGTACAATCTGAGCCGGTTCAAGGATATTCTGAACAAGCCCTATGGCTTGATCCTTTGTGTCGGCCCCACCGGTTCCGGCAAGACCACGACGCTGCACTCGGCTCTTGGTTACATCAACAGGCCAAACCGGAAGATATGGACCGTCGAGGATCCGGTGGAGATAACACAGTCAGGGTTGCGTCAGGTTCAGGTCAACTACAAGATCGGCTTCACCTTTGCCCAGGCGTTGCGATCCTTCCTGCGTGCCGACCCGGATGTGATAATGATCGGCGAGATGAGGGACGCCGAAACGGCAAGGATCGCCATAGAATCATCCCTCACCGGTCACCTGGTTTTCAGTACCCTCCATACAAACAGCGCGCCGGAGACGGTGGTCCGCCTCATCGACATGGGGATGGACTCCTTCAATTTTGCTGATGCCCTTTTGCTGATAGTTGCCCAGCGTCTCGCTCGCAAGCTGTGTGACTCCTGCAAGAAACCGATAAAACCTGGGCGTGAGATCTACGACGAGCTAATGGAAATCTTTGTTCGCGAGGCCGGTCACGTATCAGAACACCTCCCTTCGTATGATAATGCTGAATTCATGGCCGGTACCGGTTGCGAAAAATGCAGCGGAACCGGGTACAAGGGGCGCATCGCACTGCATGAGCTCATGATGGGGACGCCCGCGGTGAAGAGAGCCATCAAAACAGGCGCCGGCGCCGATGAGTTGAAGATACTTGCCCAGCAGGAAGGGATGTGGACCCTGAAAATGGACGGCATTATGAAGGTGTTAAAGGGGTACACTGATATGGACCAGGTTTTCAAGGTGTGTTTGTGAGGTCGTGGCCGCCGGCCGGTCTTTTCTGAATACGATGTCTAATTTCTAGCGAAACAGATGGGAGCGTCGCTGTTTGTCTTTGCTTCATACATTGCCGTGTCAGCCTTCTGAAGAATGGAATCGAAGGTGTCTCCATGTTCCGGATAGGCGGCAATACCGATACTTGCCGAGACAGTCAGTTTCATCCCCTTGACAAGACAGGGCTGCTCGATCGAAGAAAGCAGTTTTCTGGCCAGCTCCCCAAGGCTGGTGTTGAGATGGAAGTCAGGTATAAGAATGACAAATTCATCACCACCCTGACGACAGACCGTGTCCGTTGCACGCACCAGGTTCCGCAAGCGGTGTGCGATAATGCGTAATACGGCATCACCTGCATCGTGACCGTAGTTGTCGTTAATAGGCTTGAAGCGGTCCAGATCTATGAAGAGGACAGCCATGCAGTGTTTGTACCGTTGTGCCAGTGCAAGTTCATGCATGCCGCGTTCAAAAAGACAGGCACGGTTGGGCAGACCGGTCAGGTGGTCATGGTGTGCAAGGTGGAGAATCCGTTCTTCGGCTTTTCTCCTTCCGGTAATATCCGAAAATATGCCGACATAGTTGACAACCTCGCCGTTTCCGTTATTGACCCTGCTGATTGAGAGCATTTCCGGAAAGAGCCGCCCGTTCTTGCGTTTATTCCACAGTTCTCCCTCCCAGTATCCGGTATCCTTGATGTCCCTCCACATGCGGGCATAAAATTCCGCATTCTGACGTCCCGAAGAAAGCAGATTCGGCTTCTGTCCCAGCACATCCTCCGGGGTGTAGCCGGTTATGAAAGAAAAGGCGGGATTGACCGATATGATGGTTTTGTCGGCATCGGTAACCATGATGCCGCTATGGCTGATCTCAAAAACGGTCTTGGCAAGACGCATGGCGGCCTCGGCCTTGCGCCGTTCCGTAATGTCGGCAATGACGCCGACAATCCCGATGATATTGCCGTCGGAGTCATAAAAAGGCCTCCCGGTGACTCCACCCAGGAATTCGGAACGGTCCTTCCGGAAAAACGGAAGGTCGATGCTGAAACCGCTTTCTTTCCCCGCCGTCACTTTCTCAAACAGACGACGGGCACTTTTCCGGTCGTCCTTCGACATGAGCTCGAAGCATTCCGTGCCGATAAGCTCCTCAAGCGGGTAACCGAATTTCTCGGCAGCGCGCTGGTTGGCATGGAGAATGATCCCTTCAATGTTAATCATGAAGATGGCGACGCTGGAGTTGTCGTAAATGGTACGCAGCAGTTCCTCACGCTCTGCCAGACTGCGATTTGCCTGGGTGGCTTCCTGGAGTGCGGTGGAGGTGATCCTGTGACTGCGCGCAAGGGCGTAGGAAAAGAGAGAAAGCAGCAGTGTAGCGCTTATCCCGGAGAACAGTATCCGGCGTCCCCTGTCTCTGGAGGCTCTGGCGGCGGGGTAGGTCAGCAGAGAATCGATATGGTATGTCCACCGGGAGCCTGCAATGTTGATTCTGCCGATGACATTGAGGTGGCCGGGCCCCTTTTTCATTGGGGTCTGTGATTCATAAATCAACCCTTCCGGAGCCTCGGTTTCGCCGGAAAATATCCTGATTGAAAGCTGCTTCTTCAATACGCCGTGTTCAACATCCAGATAATTATCAACCAGGTTCCTGATACGCAGGGCAGTGTAGGCCCAGCCAAGAAGCGCCTTGCGCCGTTGGTCAACCGTTGCCGTGGCGGCGCCATGTCTATAGATCGGCATATAGATGATAACGCCCGCCTGAGCATCCTGATCGGTTTCCTGAGCCAGCATCACCTTTCCGGACATGATGGAACGCCCCTCATCATGGGCCGCTATCATGGCCTTTTGCCTGATTGGCTCGGAAAACATGTCATAACCAAAGGCGGCCCGGTTGCGCCAGTTACACGGCTCAAAATAAATGATGGGGGCGTAGGCGCCGCGCTCGCCGGCTGGTTTGATTTCATAGCCGGGAAAACCCTGAGCGCGGATTGCGGCAACATGATCTCTTTTGTCTGCTGCCTGCACCAGACCGGCAAAACCGACCCGCTGGATGCCGGGGTAATCCCGGGTGATGTCAAGACCGGTCACATAGCGGCAAAACTCGTCGCGGGAAACTGATTCGCTGCTGGAAAAAAGCCCGGCTACACCCCGCAGGATATGCTCGTTTGCAGCCAGACGCCGCTCAAGTCCGGCAATTACCCCACTGACCCGCTGCTTGAATTCTTCATGCTCTACATCGGTATCACGGCGATTGAACTCTGTCGACAGCGTCCAGGTAAGCGCCAATCCGACAGCGATAACAAAGAAGGGCAGAACCCGGAGAGCCCGATTGCCCAGTTCTTTTGTGGAAGTTGATAGAGACACTCTTTATTACCTCAGCGCATCATGATGGAACGCTATTTAGAGACAGTATACCCTGTTTTTGAAGTTGGTCGATAACAGTGGGCATTAAAGAGGTTTTTTAGAAGAGTGTAGACTAGCGCCAATTCTCGGGATGAGGGGCAACCTACAAGATAATAAACGGCTGCCAGCCCGATTGAGCCGTCACGGATGTGACTATTGATAGCGGAACACCAGCAGCTGAAGCTGGATAAACTGGAGGTTTCTGAACCCTTGAAACGTTCAGTCCAAGCGTCACGGCTTGTTAAAATTGCACAACCGAATGTACAACAAAGAACGGGAGCGTTGGTCTTCCCGTTCTTTCCTTCAAATCGCCGAGGTATTTGAAACAGGCCAGCCGGTCTCAAGGCCGGGCGGATAAAAATTTTCTTTCGTGCGGTTGTAATAGCCGAATTGCAGGCGCGGAAACTCTTTTTTCAGGCGCAGCAGCATCCGGTACATGCCGATTCCTTTCCCCTGTACCCCCATCTCACGGTTGTAATAATCCGGATCGATCGACAGATTACGCATCTGGATCATGTCGATACCGGTCTCGGCGACAAATTTCACCAGAGCCTCAACCTCTTCCGGGGCATCCGATACACCGGGGGAAACCAGATAGTTGATCGAGGTGAAGCGCCCGGCTTGCTTGGCAATCTTTACCGAACGGATCACGTCACTGAAGAGGTATTCCCTGGGGCGGTAATAGCGGTTGTAGGTATCTTCACGCACAGAATTCATCGAGAAGCGGAATGAATCCATCCCGGCGTCGCAGAGAAGCCGCACCCGCTCGGGGATCGAGCCGTTAGAATTGAAATTGACCGTACCGCGCGAGGTTCCTTTCTTCATGCGCAGGGTCGCCTCGGCAATGGTATCGGCCTGCAGGATCGGATCACCCTCGCACCCCTGGCCGTAGGAGACGATGGCCTGCTCGGCCTGTTCAAGGTGGGGGATGGCGATCTCGCACAGCTCCTCCGGGGTCGGGACGAAGCTGATCCGCTCGTGATTGGAGGGGCAGCATTCCGATTCCTGCAGACTGATGCATCCGAGGCAGGCCGAATTGCAGGCCGGCGAGGTCGGCAGCGGCGCTTCCCAGCGGCGGTAGAACAGGTTCTTCGCGGCAAAGCAGTGATAATCGACGGCACAGCGCGACAGCTGCTCCAGCAGGCGGTTTTCGGGCATCTGCTTCAGCATCTCCCTGACGAGCGGATCGAGGGTGCGGTCGTCGTAATTGACCGGATTCCAGTTGCTGTTGTTGTCCACCCTGGAGGCGGCGACGACGAAACAGTCGCGATCCTCATCCCACCCCACGGCGGTATACGACCAGAGCGGCAGCTGCTCGGTCTTATGGGAGTAATCACACGCCGGCAGCAGGGTGCGCAGATAACCGGGTGCCATGAAGGCTGAGACGGCCTGAATCCGCTGACTCCGTTTCCCCTCCCGCAGGGTGTCCACCGTGAGGAAGGACTTCTTGCGCGGGTCCCAGGCGACCGGCGGCATGCCCGGCATCGTGAAGAGTTTGCTGTCCTCGGGGAGCGGTATCAGCTCCACATCCTCCGGCAGGACCGGCACGGAGCCGTTCATGCCGGCCATGCAGAGTTCGGGGTGGTCGAAGATGTTGCCTTTATGGTCGGCGTACAGCATTTTTGGCAGGCGTCGTGCCACGTGGAGCTCCTGATAAGAGAAATTTTCCTGAGTCAAAATACCCTATTTCACGCAACGACGCAACGACGCAACGCTTTAAACCATATGGTTAAAGTTTTTAGTTGCGGCGTCGACAGGAGTCGCCTTCTTCTGTGCGACGTCGCGTGAGATAAGTTTTCCTGCTCCATTGTTTTATAGTTGCTACAATGGACAAGATACGGAAGAATGCAGAAAACGCTCTGAGAGGCTTGCCCAATGAACCGATGTCTTATCGCACTTTCAACCGGTATCATCCTGTTTACCGCCCCGGCTTTTGCCACTCCGCAAGGTGATTCGCTGGAGAGTCTGAAGCAGCAGGTAGCGGCCCGATTTTCCGGGGCAGCTCCGACCATGTGGGGGGAGCGGGTGCCGGGGGTGCGAACCCGGCTCGATACCGATGACAAGGTCATCGCCCTGACGCTGGATGCCTGCGGCAGCCCGCGCGGGAAGGGGGTCGATTCCCGGCTGCTGGAGTTTCTGATCCGTGAGCGGATCCCGGCGACGCTCTTCATCAACGGCCGCTGGATCGACGCCAACCCCGAACTGTTCCGGGAACTGGCCGCCAATCCGCTCTTTGAAATCGCCAACCACGGCATCCGCCATCAGCCCGCCTCGGTCAGCGGACGGTCGGTCTACGGCATTGCCGGAACGCGGAATGCCGGTGAGGTGGTGGACGAAATCGAGCTGAACGCCCGCAAGATCGAGGCGATCAGCGGGGTCAGGCCGAAGCTGTACCGCTCCGGCACCGCCTATTACGACGAGATTGCGGTGCAGATAGCACAGAAGCTCGGGCACGAGATTGCCGGATATTCGCTGCTGGGTGACGCCGGGGCGACTTTTAGCGCGGCCCAGGTCAAGGCGGCGCTTCTGAAAGCTACCCCCGGCGATATTGCCTTGCTGCATATGAACCATCCGGAAGCCGGGACAGGAGCGGGGATCATGGTGGCGGTGCCGGAGCTGAAGAAGCGCGGCTTCCGCTTTGTCAGGATGTCGGATTATCGTTGAAATAGAGTATGTTGCTGTGCCGTTATACGCAAAATCTGCCAAACTGAAATGACCCGATACCATAATGGTATTGCATTTATTGCATCAAATCGTGTATTGTTGATTCATTAAGTAGTAAATAGAGCCGCAAGGCGATGGAATTGATACACGATAATGCTAAACTATCCGCAAGGGTAGGGCGGAAAGCCTAGGGTCTCATGGAGACAGCCGGGATGCCGAATGATCGATTAATCGATAAGCGGCTCCCGGTTTTTTGTTGTCAGGGTATCAACAGGGAAAGGAGGTACGCTTATGATCTGAAGCGATGCAACTGGCTGGGGAAAATTTTAACCAGTGATATGCGACAATACTAAACCTCCTGCGAAGGGGGGACGGAAAACCTAGGGTCTCATGGAGACAGCCGGGTCGCCGAACTATCGCCAACCTTAAACGAACCCGTTCAAAAGCGGGGACAAGCAAGAGGAGACGATATGGATAGATTAGCAAAAGGATTGTTATTTGCATTGTTGAGTACTGTCATGGTTGTTGCCGCCGGATGTAGCGGTGGCGGCGGTCCATCTTCCGGTGCAGGAGCGGCGCCGGCAGCTGCCAAGGAGGTAACCGGTGTGGCCGCAACCGGTGCGCCAATAGTACAAGGGGCTGTTTTTTTAAAAGATTCTTCTGACACACCGAAAGAACTGCAGCAATCAACCAGAAGCGATGGTTCGTTCACATTTGATGTCACCGGGCTCAAACCTCCTTTCTTCCTCAAAGTTGCCGGCACCACTCAAAACCTTTATTCCATTGCTACTGATGCGGGCATGACCAACATCACCCCGCTGACCACGATTGTGGTTGCTTATGCCGCTCAGCGAAGCGATCTCGATACTCTCTATGGCACATACAATCCGGCTGACATCCGCGCGATCGCCCAAAAGATGTCTGATTCCGACAGAGCGGTTCAAACGGTATTTGCTCCTCTGATGAGTGCTTTCGGTGTCGAGGGGAGTCTTGTCTACGGACCGTTTGTTGCCAATCATACCGGTCTGGACGCGCTCATGGATGCTGTTTCCGTTTCCATCGCTTCGGGAATGATAACCGTCACGCAAAAAGGCAACAATGCTATGATGTTGAATGTTGCAGCCAGCCAGCTTGGTGATGCGGTGATTTCCATGAGCAGTGGCATCCCAACGATGCCGGCATCGCCAACATCAGGGAGCGCTCTATATACATCAAAATGCGCCGGTTGCCACGGTGACAGTGCCAACTCCAACCTGAGCGGGAGAGTTTCGGTCTTGTCCGTTCAAAACGCCATCGCCACCAACCGAGGCGGTATGGGGATGTTGAGCGGACTTTCTGCAGCGGATATTCAAGCTGTAGTCGACCACCTGACACCAGTCACTTCGATACCGGCACCTACACCTACACCTACACCGGTGCCTTCTCCGGCAACTCCCATTGATGGCGCGGCGCTCTACGCCGGTGAATGTGCCGGCTGTCACGGCAGCCTGGCGACATCCAGCAAAAAGGGGATGACTGCAGTACGTTTGCAAAACGCCATCGGCGGCAATATCGGCGGCATGGGATTTCTATCGGCGCTGACAGATGCAGAGATACAGGCGCTCGTAACGGTTCTTAATCCGGTAGAAACAGTACTAACACCAACACCAACGCCGACACCTGTACCAACACCTGAACCAACACCTGTGCCGGATGGCGCCGCACTCTATTCTGCCAACTGTGCCGGTTGCCACGGATCGTTGTCATCATCCAGCAAACAGGGGATTACCATTGCGCGTCTGC
>JBAQPK010000013.1:0-4627 GCA_049305715.1 Desulfuromonadaceae bacterium
GGCCAACACCGATGACTATATCGAGATTGACAATCCGTTTGCTGACTCACCAGATGCCGATCAGAAAATCTGGGTGCCGCGCACATCGATCCAGCGAGGCCTGCCCCGAGGCGGCGATCTTGTCAAAAGTGCCTTCGACAAAGCCGTTGATGCCTCCGCTGTGCTGGATGCCGGCAAACCGCCAGCCGCTGTCGTGCGTAACCGCCTGTTGCTAGCCGAAGCAGGAGAGCAGAAAGTCGGCTCGATTTTAGGTACGTTTCTATCACGAGGCATCATCGTCAAAAGTGTTACTCCTCCCGGCAACAACGAAGCCGCTACAGAACCTGAACAGTTGGCGTATATTGCCACCATTACCGACCAAGCGTCAGGTGGACCAATCCTGTTCGTGTCAAAACCGGAAGGTTTGAAACCTGGTGCCCGCATCAAGGGCGATCTGTACGACACCCGCGGCCCTCTGCTGATCCGCTCTTTCTGGGTTACCGTCCCTAAACCCGCCCAGGGGCAGAGCGCCGAAGATGCACTGTTTTCTGCGCTGAAAGGTCTGGCACAAACCGCCCAATCGTCGCTGGAATGGTTTCCCTGGTACGGGCGTGTAATTAGTGTCAGCGGTGAAAGAATCTATATCGATACAGGTGGTGAAAGCGGATTAAAGGTTGGACAACGACTGATTGTGTACCGTGGCGGGGAAATAATCGCGGGGATCGGCTTTGCTTCGGGCGAGCGGATTACGACCTTTCAGATCACCAATTATGTTGGCCGGAACGGCTCGTATGGCACATCTCCCCAGGCGGCAAATGTCAAACCGGGTGATTATGTCGAGTTGGAAAAGTAACACTTCCCCTTCGACTCCGCTCAGGGAACGATCTTCTTATGAGAGGATGTGACATACGCATCGCTGGTTGAGCGGAGTCGAAGCCGACAAAACGTAACTTGGAAGAACAACATCACACACATGGTTAACCAGGAATCTGGAGGCCGAACCCGCAACGGGTCCGGCCTTTTTATTTTACCAAATGGGCATTTTAACCGCTCAACACCAACCAAGGAGGAAACAACATGACCAGCAACATCACCCCAAGGAGGAACATGATGAAGCAGCAATTGTCAGTAATACTCGCTGCGGCTCTCTTTGCCGCCACCCCGGCCCTGGCTGCCGATCCGGCGCCGGCCAACGGCACCATAACCCCGTTTAACTGCGACTTTGAACCGTCGTGCGAAGTATCACCGGGAATCTACGGTGCCTTGCAAGCCCCCGCCACAAGCAAGTTCAACCTCTCCGTCGGCGGTTTCATCAAACTTGACTACGTCTATAACTCGGTAAACCTGGGCCCAACTTCGTTCCTGACCCCTTCAGCAGGTGCCCCCAAGTCTTCGTCTCTGGCAGCGCAAAAGGATCAATCGATCTTTTCAGTGCGCCAGTCCCGACTCTGGTTCAAGTCTGATGGTCCTAAGCTTCTCGGCGCCAAGTCAAGAGGATATCTGGAATTCGACTTCCACAATACGAATGCAAATGCCAACAGCGGTGAAAACTTGGGCGCTACTCCGAGACTGCGCCAGGCATATGGCAACCTCGATTGGGGCAACACCCAGCTTCTTTTCGGGCAGGCCGGCGATACCTTCACCGGTGGCTATACGGAAAACTCCATTGACTTCAGCGGTGGCACCGCCGGCACCGGCACGAGAAACCCGCAGATTCGTTTGACCCAGAGGGTAAACCTGACCAAGGATAACTCACTCAAATTTTCGCTCGCTTTACAGCAACCATATGTAAGTAACTTTCAGAATGGCGGCGTAACAGCAAATGGAACGCTGACAAACGTCGGCGGCAACACGGCCACTTCGGCCGATTCCTGGACCGCAGTGCCAAATGTTGTCGGTCAGGCATTTTTCATCAGCAAGGCACTCGGCGTTTCTCCCGGATATTTCGGCCAGAGTTTGAACAACTTCACCATCGGAGTCTTCGGTCTCTACGGAAAACAGGATATTCTTGGTGTCAATAAATCGGTTAATTCCTATGGGGCCGGTGCCTATACCTTCATACCGGTTCTAAACTCCAAAGACGGCAAGAGCAGGGCAGGAACGCTTACCGTAGAGGGACAGGGCTACGTCGCAGGCAACCTCCCGAACTTTTACGGCACAGCTGCCTCAGTGGTTGGCACGCCGGCAGATCCGAAACCGGCCAAAGGGTATGGTGTCAAGGCACAGACACTCTACTTTCCGACTCAGGATCTCAGTTTTGCTGCCGGCTATGGCCGCAGGGGCGCAAGAGACCTGGATTCCTACAAAGGCAGGAACAACTTTGAAAAATACAACCAGACTATTTATGCCAATGCCTCCTATGACCTGAATGCAGCCATCAGGGTTGCGGTAGAGTATCAGAATCTGTTTACCAAATTTGGCAATGTAACCAATGTTGCAACAGCCGGCAGCAATCTTGGCGGGACTGCAGACTCGGGTGAAGCCCATATCGGCCGCCTGGCATTCTTTTACTTTTTCTAAGCGTAGCGGCTGATTTTCAGATAAAAAGCCGCTCCCGGATTCCGGGAGCGGCCTGATTCAACAAAAGTCGAACAACCATATTCTTCAAAAATATTACGGGGTCATGGGTGTACCCTCGCGTAGCGATGGATCGTATAAGAAGCGCAGACCACCGACGATCTGCCCTGATGAAGCACCCATCTCGTCCCACAAGAAGACACTGACCGTTTCAGCATAACAGGAAGAACAGGATGCACCCAGATCAATAAAGGTACCCGGCATGCCGTCTTTAAAAAAACAGGCCAGCAAGTTGATCGGTTGTTCCCCGCCGCAATCATCGTAGACTTCATAGCGTGCCAGCAACCCGGGTTTTAAGGCCGCGATACGATATGCGGCAAAAGAAGCCTCGTTCGTCATGACAAAAAAGGGAATGGTGTACCCCATATAATGTTCGTATGACGCCGCTTCAGGTCGCGTTTCATATTTACTCTTCAAGATGGCGACTGCCTGATCAACCTGCTTGTCTATGGGAAGCATCATGACCCGCTGAAAATCAGCGTACCCGGCAGCGGCAATGGCACGCACGGGATTCACGAAAAAAAAGCTCACCGTGCAGACCAACAACAGAACAGCCCTGAGGCATACATTACCATAAAAACATCGAACCGGATTCCCACCGTTTTTCATCATAGAACACCTCATATCAGAAGGGCTTTCAGCCGCGTGCGGTCGGCTTCAAGCATAGCAGTAGATGTTCCTCCTTGTATCATCCCCGCTCACGCGGGGACACCTTTTACTCTAAAGCCGCAGCCATCCGGCGCAGCGCTTCCTTCAGCAGCTTACGGGGGCAGCCAAAATTCAGCCGCACAAAACCGGGGGCATCGAAGTCGGCGCCATCTGACAAACCTACACCAGCCTCTTCAAAAAAGCGACCCGGGTTTTCGATGCCGGTGGCACGGGCATCGATCCAGGCCAGATAGGTCGCCTCCACATGGGTGATCAACAGTCCCGGCATAGCCGAGATTTCACGTTCCACCAGATCGCGATTGTCGCGCAGGTAGTCCAGCAGAGCGGCTCGCCACGGCTCGCCATCCCGGTACACGGATTCGGCTGCGACATAGGCAAACAGGTTCAGGTGCGGCACCAGTCTGCCCATGGCTTTTTTGAACCTGTTGCGCAGAGCGGGATTGGTAATCACAGCGAACGAACAGCCGAGGCCGGGAATATTATAGGTCTTGCTTGGTGCCAGCAGGGTAATGGTACGGTCGGCAATCTCCGGCGCCAGCGAGGCTATTGGAATATGACGCAGATTTTTGTCCAAAATGAGCTCGGAATGGATATCGTCCGAACCGATCACCAGGTTGTGGCGTTCGGCAATCTCGTGGAACTGCAGCAGTTCCTCCCGATCCCAGGCCCGCCCGACCGGGTTGTGAGGATTGCAAAGGAGCAGCAGTCTGGTGCGCGGCGTGATCGCCTTTTCAAGCGCGACAAAATCCGGGACCCAGCGTCCATCCCTCAACGCAAGCGGAACTTTGGTGACGGTACGTTCCGTGAGTAGTGGCGCCGACATGAACGGCGGATAAACCGGGGTAAACGTCAACACATCGTCACCCGGTTCACCGATGGCACGGCAGAGAACATTAAGCCCGCAGACCAACCCCGGCAGCCAGACCAGCCATTCCGGATCGATCGTCCAGTCATAGTCGCGGATCAGGGCAGCCTGAACGGTATCGATCAATCCCTGCTCGGGGTAGGAATAGCCGAACACGCCATGTTCGACCCGCTCGTGCAGCGCTTCAATGAGGGCAGGCGGCGAGCGAAAATCCATATCCGCCACCCAAAGCGGTATGATATCGCGCCCTTTGTATTTGTTCCATTTTTCGCTGCCGGTGTTATTGCGATTAACAGGTGTATCGAAATCAAAATGATCTTTTTTCATGTAAAAGCTCCTTATTATTGGGTATCATGCAGATGCAGCTTGAAGAAACGGAGAAGCAGACTAATGCAGCCACAACAGATTGTCACCGCCTACGACCGCTTTACAGCACCGGAATCATCCGGTTTCTATTATTGTCCAAAATGCGCCTCACCTTTATCAAGCGTCGGTGGTGCAGAGGAGCGCCAGGGGTGTCCGGCCTGTGGCTGGGTC
>JBAQPK010000014.1:0-4531 GCA_049305715.1 Desulfuromonadaceae bacterium
GTGGTCGACGGCGATAACAAGCCGTGCGGCATGCTCTCGCTGCTGCGGCTGTCGGAAAGCTATCTGCTCCCCTGTCAGGACAAACTCCGCCAGGTCACGACCAGCCTGCCGAACCTTGCCAGAACCCTCGCCGCCCCTTTTGAAGCCGGAACCTGCACCGACGCCCCGATTACGTTAAACCTGTTCATCGGAGCGATGCTGGAGGAGTCGTTCAGCAGCATGATCGACCGGCATCCCCCCCAGGAACTGCTGATCATGACCGGCAACCGCCGCACAATCCAGCAGGCCGCCATTGAGCGCGGCGTACGGGTACTGGTAATCACCGGCGGGCACAGGCTGGAGGATAACCTGGTGGAACTGGCCCGGAAACAGGAGGTCACTGTGCTGCTGACACCCCACGACACCGCCACGGCCGCCTGGCTGGCGCGGCTCTCCACGCCGGTGTCACACCTCGCCGGACAGGAGTTTGCCAATATCGGCGTCGACAAATCACTCGCCGCCCTGCGCCAGAAACTGCTGGGCGCCAACGTCTCTGCCGTGCTGGCGCTGGAGGGGGACGGCACACTGGCCGGCGTCGCGACCAAGTCGTCCCTCCTCGCTCCCCTCCCCTACAGCCTGATTCTGGTGGACCACAACGAGCTGGGGCAGGCGGTGCCGGGCGCCGAACTGGTGGAAATAGCCGAAGTCATCGACCACCACAAGCTCGGCAACAGCCACTCAAACACCCCGATCTCCTTTACCACCTCACCGGTCGGCAGCACCTGCACCCTGGTGGCCCGGCGCTACCGGGAATGCGGCGTGGAGCCGGTGGTGCAAATTGCCGCGCTGCTCCTCGCCGGCATCCTTTCCGACACCGTCATCCTCAAATCACCCACCACGACCGAGGCCGACGTCCTGATGGCGGCCTGGCTGGAAGGGGTTTCAGGACTCGTCGCCGCTGACTTCGGCCGCGATATCTTTGCCGCCAGCAGCTCCCTGAAAAACTACGGCTCGGCTGACCGGGTCGTGGCCGCCGACTTCAAGCTCTTTACCCACGAAAAATACAGCATCGGACTCGGGCAGGTCGAGGTGATCGGCTTCGACGAATTCTACAGCATGAAGGAGGATTTGCTGTCCGCCCTGGGGGAAATCAAGCGGCGCGACAACCTCTTCATCGCCGGGCTGATGGTGACCGACATAACGACCGAAACGACGCTTTTTCTGGTGGAGGGGCATACCCGCATCGCCCATGTCATGGAATATCCGCAACTGGAACCGCATCTGTATGAGCTGAAGAATGTCATGTCCCGGAAGAAACAGATGGTGCCCCATCTGTTGAAAATTCTGGCCAGGGTCTGACCGGTGGAAGCGGATCCGATCATGGAGCGGTCACGGGAGATCATGCTCGCACAGTGGCGCGAACTGCTGCGATTGCGGCGGGAGGTCCTTAAGACCTCCGACCTTGAGGCGATCCATGACCTGCGAGTGGCATCACGCCGCTTCCGGGCAGCACTCCGGTTGTTCGAACCATGGCTGCCGCCGAAATGTGCCTCACTGCTGAACAAAAATCTCCGTAAGCTGACACGGGTTCTGGGCAATCTGCGCAATATCGACGAGGCGCTGCTGTTCTTCCGGCTGCACACTCCGGCCGGATCGCCCGGCGGATATCAGCTCCGCTACCTGCTTACCCAGATGCGAGATGGCGAACTGGCGCAGGTGAAAGAGAGCCTCACCGCTTTTGACCGTCACCGCCTCAACCGGGCCGTGCGAAAAGCGGCGGCCCGGCTGGAAGGACATCAGATTACGGCCGGCAAAGCATGTTCACTGCCGGCCTATTTCTCCGACACCTGCAGCAAGCTGTATCAACCGATACATGATCTTCTCCCCCTTGCCACCTCCCCCGACCAGCGCGGCTCCCGCCACCTCCTCCGGATTGCGGTCAAAAAATGGCGCTACTTCTTCGAAATCGCCGCGCCGGTTCTGGGATTCGATGCCGGTTCCATTCTGGGGCTGCTCAAGGAATACCAGACAGTTCTGGGGCGGATGAATGACGTCGCGGTATTCGGCACGCTCTGCGCCTCCCTTACCCTGTCCCGGCGCGAACGGCGGTTTGTGGAAACGACGCTGCGGGCCGAGGAAGAACTGCTGGTGCGGAAACTGACCGAACTCATCGAGCAGAAGCCGCTGGTCTACACCTTCACGTTTTGAATTCAGAACAGGTTTGAACATTTTGTTCATTAAAAAAGGCGTGAACACTAAAAGTGTCACGCCTTGGAAAATATTGAACAACTAAAATCAGCGGGGGGATCAGTGTTTTATTGGGTACTCAGGCAAAAAGGTAGAAATACGTGACAGCGTCCGATCCAGGCTTGGCGCACATAAACAGGCTTGCTCTATGTCCCAGATGGAGTTAACGAAATTCACAAAATGAGTATTGTAAAGTGGGCCGATTTTTGCTGAAGAACCGGCTTCCGGCACGATTTCCTGCGATAACCTACGCTTTCTGCTTTTTCTGGCAAGGTTGATCAGTGTCCGTTTTGGATCTTCTTCTGTCTCAGGCGCATTTGGAACCTTGCTTATATCTATGTGCAGAAACTCCGCGATCCCCGCTCTATCTGCCATCAACCAGGCTTCAACCTCCCTCACAGCAATCCTGAACATTAACTGCGGTGGCAATTGTTTAGCGTTCCAATTGTTGATTAATTCCGGCGGACAAGGGCAACGATCTAGGTCGGTCAGAACAATATGGGGCAGCACACGGCTAGCTGCACGGAATTTGGTCATTCCATCCTTTAAACGAGCATTGCCACGGGCGTTAAATACTCGGTTGATTGTAAAATTACGCCCCGAGAATGAAATCAGCCTACACATCACCGCACCGCTCAATTCGTCCTCAACAGCAATTACAAGTGAGGGGTTAATAGTCATGGTTTGAACAGGGAAAGCTGGTTGACCTGTGACGGTTTTGTCTTGGGCAGCAAAACTTCAGCAACCGTATAACCGGCGGTGACAAGTGCCAGGTCTTCAGTAGAAGTCTCCTGCGCTAAAGTTCCATCTTTTGTCGGTTCGAGCCGGATCACTTCACGGGCGTCAAGGCTCTCGTCCTGTAGAAGCGCCTCGCTGTGGGTGGTGATGAATACTTGACGGCGATACTTTGCCTGTCGTTGCATGTTCCAAATCAACTTATGTATCTGTCGAACGATATCCTCATTAAGTGATAGCTCTGGTTCTTCAAATAACAACAAAGAATCGCCTTCCAACAGGCTCCACATAATCCCAAGGAGACGAAGTGTGCCATCGGAAAATTGATCCTCTCTTTGCCAGCCTGCATCAGGACGCCAATGTTCATACATGGCTTCAAGGTGAGGTGTACCGGTTATTTCGTCACGTTTAAACCTTAAATTGCGCATGTTTGGTACGCAAATTTTCAACACATCGCCTATTTTCGCAAGACGGGAGGCTTGCGCCTTGTCTTGTGTTTTTGCGATTCGTTCGAGAAAAGCCTGTCCAAAGGGATCGTTTTCAATGCGATATCCACCCAGCTGATCAGCATGTTTGAGCAATTGTGGGACCAGATGCAAGTAGGTCACGTTGGCGAAAAACTCTGCAATCTGTCGAAATTCTTTGTTCGTATTGATTTGTTCCAAATGAGTTTGAGTCAGGCGATCTATATCTTGCTTGTCATCTTTATCAGGTCGATCTAACAGGACAGTATTGGTTTTCAAATTGACAACCATCTCTTGACTTACTAAGAGGCGTTGTTGGCCTTTGCCTTCACTGCGAAATGCGAGGGTATAGCGCCAAAGAGGCTCAGTATCTACCCTTTCAGCAAGTTCCACTTCAATAGATACTTTCGGGTCATTACGAGCCAGCAGGCACCGTAACTTGGTTATGCCGCCCCGATCCTGCACGGCTTTCTGCAAACCACCTCCTTTTGGATTTGCAACATCTCGCAAAAAGCGCATTACATCAAGAAAGTTTGACTTTCCGGCGGCATTCGGGCCGATGACATAGACTCGGTCACGCAGATTCACATCCACTTTTTTAAAATTCCGCCAGTTCTTAAGTTTAATCCGTGTAATCAGCATACCTAATCCTCCAACGGAATTATCTTCAACGATTAAATACACTGTTCGTCCACGATCTTCACCGTCAACGTAGCTACAATACCGGCAGATAATTAAAAAACGTAATTTATTTCGCATATTTCAGAGAGAGAGTCAAGGAAAGGCTATGCGGAGCGGTACGCTATCCACCTGTTCCTCGTCGTTAAATGGAACAACGGGTTTTAGCTCAGAACCCGAAATATATGCGTAAATTTGCCGAGTCATGTTCAACGAATAATTTATGCAGCAGACTGCTGCACAAATTACCTTCTACATTTGTGTCATGTTCGATAAAGACAGAACGTGTGACCATAGAAATAGGTTCCTCACACAAACCTGTGCAAAGTGGTTGGCATGGCTAGGTCGCCCATGCAGTGATACAAGTTGAGAATGAAGTTCTTTGCCGTTCTGAATCCGTAGGCCCGATGACTGATTACCTTGGCCTT
>JBAQPK010000015.1:0-1888 GCA_049305715.1 Desulfuromonadaceae bacterium
AAGGCCAAGGTAATCAGTCATCGGGCCTACGGATTCAGAACGGCAAAGAACTTCATTCTCAACTTGTATCACTGCATGGGCGACCTAGCCATGCCAACCACTTTGCACAGGTTTGTGTGAGGAACCAGAAAGGTAATAGTGGATTACGCTGTTTCAAATGCGGAAGAGGTCGCCGATATAATCAATCAGAGCGCCTATGACGCCATGATGAAGAACGATAAAACTAGTCTTTATCACATGATCGGGAGAATTTCCGAAAGTAAGAATATTGAACACATCCGGTTGATTGATAAAAAAGGGAAGGTGGTTTTTTCAAACATAACGGGAGAAATCGGTTCTGTCATCGGCAGGCATGCTGACGAATGCGTTATGTGCCACAATCCTGAAAATACCGGTTTGTCGGAATCATCAGTGAACCGCGGTCGGATCATTGTAACCAAGTCAGGGCATAAAGTACTCGGCTATACCAAGGCAATTTATAATCAACCCGCCTGTATTGCCGCCTCCTGTCATTTTCACGGCGAGAAAGATACTGTTCTGGGTCTCCTTGATATATCGATTTCTCTGGAAACGCTCCGGCAGAAATCTCATGAATATCGCCTGGAATTTGTCATATTGACATGCATGCTGCTGCTGATGATCGGTATGCTGGTGACCATCCTGACCCATTATCTTGTCGATATTCCGGTGCAGCGGCTCACCCGGCATAGCGCCAATGTTGCAATGGGGGATCTGGAATCAAGGGTTCCCGTTTCCAGCAGGGATGAACTTGGGGAGCTGTCGGAAGCGGTCAACCTCATGACTGAAAGCCTTGGCAGGGCCGATAAGGAGTTGAAAGAGTGGGCAACCAGTCTTGAAAGCAAGGTGGAAGAACGCAGTCGCGAGATCATGCGCATGGAGGAACAGTTGCGGCGCTCGGAAAAGCTGGTTGCTCTCGGCACTCTTTCGGCTGGAGTCGCACATGAAATTAATAATCCGCTGACCGGTATCCTCCTGTACGCCTCAATCCTCAACGGCGACAGCAGGCTTGATCCAGCGTTATTGCCCGATGTGGAGAGGGTTATTTCTGAAACTCAAAGGTGCGCCGGCATCGTGAAAGATCTACTTGAATTCAGCCGGGAATCTTTGCCGGAAAAAGAAGTCATAGCCCTCGATGACATACTTGATGATGTTGTCGCCTTTTTTCACCAGCAGCCGGACTTCAGTACTATTGCCATAAGAAAAAATTACAGCAGCCATCTGCCGCGGATCTCGGTTGATCCCAATCAAATCCGTCAGGTATTCATGAATCTGGTCATTAATGCAGGTCATGCGATGCCGCAGGGTGGCGATCTGGAGATATCCACGTCTCGGTCAGCAGATGATATGTTTGTCTGTGCTGCTCTTAAAGATAACGGCGTTGGAATTCCGGAAGAAAATCTTGCCAGAATTTTTGATCCGTTTTATACAACCAAACCTCACGGAACTGGACTCGGGCTGTCAATCTCATACGGAATCATCGAAAACAACGGTGGAAAAATCGAAGTGAGTAGCAGGGAAGGAGAGGGGGCACTATTTGTTGTCATGCTTCCGGTTTCCGTCTGACGTAAGGGTGAGTGGTCAATGCTCTCCCCTTACCGATATCCCCAGCTTTTTCATCATGCTCTGGAAATTCGGCCTGAGGATGCCGGTCTCCTCGGCCGCTCTGGTGACGTTCCATCCGTTACGTTCGAGGGCATTACGCACAAATACACCCTCCAGTGCTTCCATGGCATGGTCACGGATATGACGCTTCATCTCCTTAAGCTCTTCTGCGTTCAGCGGAATACGTTCTATCAACCTGTTTGGTGACGTATCATTGCTGTCCCATAATTCGAGATCCTCATTACAAATAATATCCCCTTCCGCC
>JBAQPK010000016.1:0-5560 GCA_049305715.1 Desulfuromonadaceae bacterium
GCTTTATGGCATGATCAAAGGCGCTGCGAGCAGCAAGGAAAAAGCAGCTGTCAACGGCAGGCTCAATTGACAGGAATGTGAAAACAAAGATGATGACCGACTGGCACATGAAAATAAATGGAGGAGGCTGTCATGGATTTATCATCGGTAGGCGAAGTTAAGGAAGTTTTTACGCTGGTGGATTATTACTCATACATTAAAAGTATGGAATATCTTATCTGCGTGGCGTTCTTCGTCGGATTTCCCATATTTTACCGGTACATAAACAAAAAGGATGAAAAAGAAACCTCCGATTCCTGACAGTTAGGCGATGTTTTTTTTGCATAATACTCTTCTGCAACGTCCGATATTTGCTCGACGTATACTGCATCAGATGTACGCGATACTTAACGGATTATCCAGCATGTAAAGGAGAATGCATCATGCATACAAAAGAATTATACCTCGCAGGTGTAATGGTGGTCTTGATGCTGGTGACAGTGCCGGGCACTGGCCGGGGATTAACCGTTCCCGATACGGTTATCCTGAATAGTCAAAGCAAGCTGTATGAGTCATTCAAATTCGACCATGCCAAGCATATCCAATTTATGAAGGAATGCTCCTATTGCCACCATCATACCACCGGAACGCTGGTGCATGATCCCAACTGTGCCAGATGTCACCGTAACAGCAGCGAGACCGGGATAGTTTCATGCAAGGGATGCCATCTGACTGATCCATTCTCGGCAGCCGCCATCAAGGGAAAAGATCCGAAAACCTATCATCATGACAAACCAAGCCTCAAGGCGGCTATGCATCGGAATTGCATCGACTGCCATGAAAAAATGAAGGGGCCGACCGGATGTCAGGATTGCCACCAGCGTACAAAAGAAGGGGAAGCCTTCTACAATTCGGGTGCATTTGCCCCCAGGAACAAAGCTGCCAAGGGTGGTCACGGCGGACATTGACAGACTGTAAAAACGGTTAATAGCCCATTCGAGCCGAAGGAGAACATCATGAAACGGAGAGATTTTCTGAAAGGCTGTCTGATAAGTGGAGCCGCTGCCTCTTTTGGCGCGCCAGCCAAGGGTTGGGCGGTCGGATCCTTCGAAGGGTACCCTGATGCAATGGGGGTTTTGGTGGACACGACGCGCTGTATCGGCTGCCGGAGTTGTGAAGCGGCCTGTAACAAGGAACAAAATCTTCCCGAACCGGATGTCCCTTTCGACGACACCTCCGTTTTCGAAGAAAAACGCAGAACTTCCGAAAAGGCCTATACCGTTGTTAACCGCTATGAATCAAGCGACAGTCAAAAACACCCCTATCGCAAAATGCAGTGCAACCACTGCAACGAACCTGCCTGTTTAACCTCATGTTTCGTTAATGCCTATACTAAAACCAAAGAAGGCGCGGTTATTTACAACGAAAAAGTTTGCGTGGGGTGCCGCACCTGCATGGTCGCATGTCCCTTCAATATCCCGGCATACAGTTATTCCAGTGCCTTTGGTCCGGTCATTAAAAAATGTATTTTCTGCTATCACACGCGCCTGAAATTCGGCAAACCGCCGGCATGTGTGGAAATATGTCCTCGGGAAGCACTAACATTCGGTCTCCGCAAGGATTTGATCAAATTGGGTCACGAACGGATCAGGGCTACACAAGATCGTTATTTTGATCATATCTACGGTGAAAAAGAGTTGGGCGGCACCAGCTGGCTCTACCTCTCCAGTGTTCCTGCCGAGCAGATCGACCTGGATGAAACCGTTGGCAACGAGCCGATTATCTCGAACGTCAAGGAGTTTCTCGGGATGGTGCCGATGGTGCTTACAATATGGCCGGCACTGTTTTCCGGGATTCACCTTCTCGCCACGCGCGGCAAGGACCATGGGGATGATCACCATAACCATTCAGAACAGGAGGATGGCAAAAAATGAAAAAGATAATCGCGAACGGCGGAGTAACCGTTGATTCTCTACAAAAGAATCCTGGTCGCAACTGGACCATCATGGAGAAACTTCTTCTCGGCCTGACTCTGCCGCAATACATTGGGCAGGCCCTGCGTAACCCCCTTAACTGGGTATTTGCACTGATTTTTGCAGTCGGTATTCCAATCATTCTGGGACGCTTCATTTTTGGACTTTCCTGGGTCACGCATAGCTCAAATGACTACCCATGGGGGTTGTTTCTTGGATTTGGACTCTTCGGCATGGTCCCGCTTTCTTCGTCCGGTTTTCTGCTTGGAACGGCGTGCGAGATTTTCGGGCGTCACGACCTGGAACCGATGGAGCGTCTGGGCCTCCTGAACGGTCTATTGGGATATTTCTTTGCCGTGGTTTTTCTGATGATTGACCTGGGTCAGCCGTGGCGTCTGCCCTATCCGATGGTTGTAGCATTCGGACCGGCATCGGTTCTTTTTCTGGTGGCCTGGCATGTTTCCACCTATCTTTCAGTACAGATCGCCGAGGTTTCAAAAAGCTTTTTCGAATGGATCGGCTTTCCGATCGGCATTCGTGCCATAAGGAAAATTACCCTGGGGCTCACAGTATCCGGCATCATCCTCTCCACTCTTCATCAAGGCGCCCTGGGCGCACTCTTCACCTATGCACCCGGTAAAGTGCATCCGCTCTGGTACTCGTCATCATTCCAGTGGATACACTTTTTTGTATCGTCCATCCCCGGCGGACTCTGCATGGTAATCGCAGTCAGCACTATTGCCGGTAAAACCATGTCATGGCGCTTTGACAAGCGATTCAAGGAAAGCCTGGACCGCATAACAATCTCACTGGCCAAGGGCGCCAGCATGGGGCTTGCGACCTACCTCACTATCAAGCTTCTCAGTATTGCCCATGACAATAAATGGGGATACTTTGCAACCGGTTGGGGACAATGGTACCTGGTCGAGATCATGATTGGGGTAATCATGCCGATGGCATTGTTTGCGTACGCAATTCGCCACAAACAGATGGCAATCATACGCTTTAGTGCTTTCCTTGTAGTAATTGGAATATTTTTGAACAGACTTAATACCTCCATGTTCACATTCAACTGGAAGCTCCCCTACAGGGAAATTCCGCACTGGCGTGAAATTATTATCTGTGTAACGGTTTACTCCATCTATATCGTGGTCTACCGTTTTATCCTCTACAGGCTGCCGATTTTTTATCAATGGAGAACACAGGAAGAGCTTGCACCGGCATTTGCTGCTGAAATTGAAGAACGTGAACCGGCGTGCGTTCCTGAATCAGAGGTACCTGAACCGGCATACGCCTCTAAAACCGAGGCAGAAGCTTTCGAAAATGCAGAAGCAATAGCATCATAATATCGGCTGTACAATAAACACGGGATACGTTGCCCCTCCCACATATTTGTACATCTGCAACATACCGGACCTGTTAAGGGGAGCCACCATGAAACTGTACCGTATAGTCCTTACCGCCGCGATGATGTGCTGTACAGCCCCCTCGGTGGCGCTTGAAATCAAGGACAAAACATTTTCCACTGAAAATGCCGGACAGGTTGTGTTCAGTCACGACACTCATTTAAAGAAAAAAAACGCCAGGTCACCGAACATAAGTTGCAAGGCATGTCATAACGATGCCATGAAGAAGGGCGTCCATTACACCATGGCTCAGATGGGCCAAGGCAAGTCATGCGGACAGTGCCATAATGGCAAAAAGGCCTTTGCACTGGCAAAATGTACGGCATGTCACAAGGTCAAGGATATTACCTTCATGGTAAAGGAAACCGGACCGGTGCTGTTCAAACATACCGTCCATTTACGGAAAAGGAGTGAGTGCGGCGCATGCCACAACACACTTTACAAAACAGGTGCCAACCCGCGTACAAGCATGAACGATATGGAGAAAGGGAGGTCATGCGGCGCCTGCCACAATGGTAAAAAGTCTTTTGCCCTGTCAGATTGTTTCAGGTGCCACCCTGCTAAAGAAATTACATTTATTGAAAAGGATGCAGGAAACGTCAACTTCAGCCATAAAAATCACGCGAGCCTTTACAAATGTGGAGAGTGTCACACGCAGATATTTAATACTGCCAGAAGCAAGACGAGGGTCAGCATGAAGGAGATGGAAGCGGGAAAATCATGCGGAGCCTGCCATGAGGGAAAAACAGCATTCAGTGTAAAGGAAAAATGCGAATCATGTCATGAAACCAGATGAGGTGATTTGAGAACAAGATCTGTGGAGGGATGATATGTTTGCCACGCTTGCGGGAAAAACCCTGATTCCTATCGGTCTTGCCGTTACCGGTTTTATGGTGGTCTGCTGTCTTATTCTGTACTCCGTTATCCGTGAAGATCTTCGTCGTAGCGAGATAGTTCATGCTGCTAATCTTACCGACACCATTTTAAAATCCACCCGTTATGCTATGCACAAATCCGACCGTGAAATGCTTGCTACAATCATACGGAACGTGGGTGAACAGAAAGGCGTCGATCATGTCAGAATATTTAACAAGAAAGGTGTTGTGACCTTTTCTGCCAGGTCCGGCGAGATAAACCGGCAGGTGGATAAAAAAGCAGAGGGGTGTATCGTCTGCCACAAAGGGGTCATCCCTGTTACCAATCTGGGGACTATGCAGCAAGCCCGAACGTTCACAAATCCCGACGGAATGGATGTCATGGCAATTACTGCACCCATCTACAATGAGACAGACTGTTCATCTGCGGCATGCCACGTTCATCCAGACGGCCAGAAGATTCTGGGTACACTTGATATCGGCCTGTCACGGATGGAACATAACAGATCGCTTAAAATGTTTCGCATCCAAATGGTCATCTTTACATGTATGAGTCTCATCCTGACTATCGGAGGAGTTACCGCCTTGTTGAGGAAAATAGTTATCTCCCGTGCCAAAGATTACGGAATCCTGTAATATTCCCAGCAGTGAAGAACCATCCCCTCAACCCTTGCCCTGCTTGCCTCATGTCTTGACTTTATTGCTACAGGTGATTACAACGTAAAGATGAACGTTGCCGGCAGGAAGCCTGGTCTGGGAAATCTGTTAATGACTTCATTGAAGGAAAACCGGGTAAGGTTGGTGGGGATTGTATGACTGTTTTGCATAAACAACATCTGCCGGCTGATCCGGTTGAAACCCAGGGCAGCGCTGATAAGCTCCTGCAGGAAATCACCCGGGAGATAAGCCGGCTGAACCGCTTTTCAACCCGTGGAATTCTGGCGCTTGCACTGTTTCTGGTCGTCAGTATTTTTGCCTGGTGGGGATTTTTTTTTCTTCCCTCCCCTGATACCGTCACCGCTATTCTGGGTAACCCCCCATCGGCCAGTATTATCAGCACAGTTCTCCTGATATATACATTTTCAGCAATAATTCTGAGTCTTTCCCGAATAGCCGCAGGCATTGAACATAACAGCAGTTTCAGCCATGTAGGTTTTTTGACAGCATTTTTTCTCTTTTATTATTTTGGTAAATCCCTCGAGGAAAACTACTGGGCGGTATTGGGCTCCGGTATAACAATCCTGGGTGTTGAAAGCTATCGGATCTGGTCCTACTGCGCCGAAGGTATTTCCAAAAGCAGGGAAAATTTGGAGTATGTAACCAGAAC
>JBAQPK010000017.1:0-3879 GCA_049305715.1 Desulfuromonadaceae bacterium
AAGGCCAAGGTAATCAGTCATCGGGCCTACGGATTCAGAACGGCAAAGAACTTCATTCTCAACTTGTATCACTGCATGGGCGACCTAGCCATGCCAACCACTTTGCACAGGTTTGTGTGAGGAACCACAATATATATATTTGATGGTCGATATACTCTCCGCGTGACTTTTTCAGTCACAGCGGAAAAAACAACGACTGTCACTGATTTGAGAGAAGATGCTCTAAATATCGAGTCAAGGATTGATGCCATGTATCTCGACAAGCTCGGGTAAACATCGGCATGGACCAACCAGATTTTTTTCCAAGTGATCTCACACCGGCCGCAAGATGGTCTTGATTCGCACTTCGCCTGTCAGTGTGCGGTGCACCGGGCATCTCCCTGCAATGTCGAGCAAACGCTGCCGTTGCGCCTCGTCCAACTCACCATGAAACTCCAGCTCTCGCTCGATACTATCAATCTGGCGGTCCTTCTCATCGCAGTCGCTGCAGTCTTTGGCGTGGACCTTTTGATGAGAGAGACGCACCACCACGTCCTCCAGCGGCCACCCCTTGCTGCGTGCATACACCCGAAGCGTCATGCCGGTGCAGGCGCCGAGGGCAACCATCAGATACTCATATGGGGAAGGCCCCTCGTTGCCGCCACCAAATTTCACAGGCTCGTCGGCTATCAGAGGGAAGCCGTTGGCGAACAGCTCGTTACGAAAGCCATCTGCCGCGGTTCGTGCCAATACCCCCTGTTCTCTGGCCTGTGCAACGTTATGATTTTTCGATACTCGCTGCCAGCTCGTCGGCCAACGTGCGCATGGAGGCGGACTCTGCCAGACCGGCCAGAAACCGTTGTGGAATCCGCGAAAGGCCGACCTGGGCGCCAACAAGAGCACCGGTCAGGATAGCGCGTGCCTGGTTCTGCCCGCCCCCATTGACAGCATGCAACAGGGCGGATTCAAAGTCATCGTGAAAACGGGCCGCCAGGTAATAGGCAGCCGGTAACTGGTGATAGATGGCACAGGGCATGCCATAAACGATTGACACTTTCCAGGCCGGTTCGATGCGAATGTCCGGGTCCGCAGCGGCAGCAGCCATATAGGACGGGGTCAGCAGGGCATCCGGAGAGGCAAACCTCCCGGCGCGAGGCGGGTCAGGATCACCGGGGCGAGGTGGTTGTAGATTGTCGCTGGTAACAGCGTGGAAGGGAAGTGCTCCATCATGCACCAGTTTCATCAACGTGCCTGACAAACTGGTGTCCAGAGTATGCCCTTGGACCAGCAGTCCCAAAACTGATCCAAAGGCAACAGTCATTGACACCACCGTATCATCGTTTTGGGTCAGAATGGTGTTACTGGTGATGGTGCCGGCCAATCGGGCAGGGTCAAGAGCATAACGCACCGCCAAGGCCAGGGTGCGTTCGATTGCCTCTGTTGTGTCGGCGTGGCCTCCGGTCTGCCACCATGGTAGTTTCTGCTGTACCCTCTTTCGCCACACGTCGCGAATCGACTGACTGGTATAGCCGCCTGGTCCGTTTATGGGGGTGCCATCCAGTAAAGGCAACAATTCTTCATCCATTCTGCGACAAAAATCCGCTTCATCATACTGTCCGCACGCAACCAGTGAACGAAGCGTTAACTTCAGTATGAAACCTGCCTGGGAAGATTGCCCGGCCTTCAGCCCGGCGTGGTAGCGGCCTGGCTGGGGATCGGCATAGCCGTTGATCCACTCGCCGTAGTCGCGGCGCAACTCGGCAAGATCGTAATACCAGTGCGGCCCAAGTCCCAGGGCATCGCCGATAAAAGCGCCCATGATTGCACCGGCTGCCCGGTCCTTGATAGTTGTGTATGACATTTTTGCCCCCTGCTTCTCCGATCAATAGAGCGGCAAATCGCCGATGACGTGTTCTGCGCAGGTACCCCACGGTAAACGCTGACGGATGTGCAGTGGGTTCTTCAATTCATCAATAATCGCAACTGCGTAGTCTTGGACCGAAATCCAGCTCCGGACGCCTGCATCAACAAGGAGCCGGTCTCCACCAAGACGTCTTATCGCCCCGTCATTTTTTCGCCGCTTCCTGCGCCCGCTGGTAGCTCTCGCTCGCGGCCCGGTAGTTCGGCACCAGTTCGTTGTAGAGCGCGCCCCAGCGCACAGCGTCCGGCCGATTCCAGGTTCGCTGGAACTCACCCATCACAACGTTGGTAGTCACGGGAATGATTCCCGCCTGCGCGAGGCGAGCCAGCGTGGTACGCGAGGCCATCTCGCTGGGGTCGCCCGAGGCGTCGATCACGGCGTACACCTTGTAGCCATCGGCCTTGGCCTGCAGCGCAGGGAAGGCAACACACACGCTGGTCCACACGCCGGCCATGACAAGCGTCTTGCGCCCGGTCGCCTCGACGGCCTTGACGAAGTCGGCGTTGTCCCAGGCGCTGATCTCGCCCTTGCGCGCCACATACTTGGCGTTCGGAGCGGCGGTCGCCAGCTCGGGCATGAGCGGGCCATTGGGGCCGTTGGGTTCCGACGCGGTCGTGATGATCGGCGCTTTGGCGTGTTCGGCGACCTTGGCGAGCACGACGGTGTTGGCGCGCAGTTCGGCGACGGGGATGTCCTTGACGGTCTGGAACAGACCGGTCTGGTGGTCGAGCAGAAGCAGGACGGTATCATTGGGATCGAGGAATACCTGGGCTGCGGCCTCGCTAGGTTGGCGGGAGAGCCCCTGAATCGGCGCCCTCTCGGCGCGCGACTCGGATACGATGATGAGCGGGGTTGCAATCAAAAGGATGGCGGCATTCAGAGTCAGGAAAAACTTGAGTGTCTTCATGGATAACTCCTTCCGAAATTAGTGTAGTTTCATTTTACAGCTTTATTTACCACTGTCAAATTTCTGGACTTCCTCCGTTGGCAATAGGGATTCTAGAGAAAGAGTACCCTGTTTCAGCAATACTCTAAATTATCGTTGTATCCCGGGAACTTTTACTGATACCACTCCGGGAGACTGGTCGGAGAAATGTCCGGGGCGGGAGTCGGGAGGGTGGGACGGGGCCTTGCTGGATCCCAGCACCGCTCGGCTGGGGGGAAACCTGCGCCAGCTTTGATGACCCATCCCTGGCCGGAAGCGGCGCCAGTACAGCCTCTCCTGATGGCAACCTTACCTACACCCATAGTTTTGACCACCCTCTATAAAGTTCTGTCAGTAGCAACAGCGAACATCCCCATTAACCAGCTGAAGGAGTATGCCCCATGGATTCGAACAAACTGAAATTTATAAGGCAAATGCTGTTCTTGAAATTCAGCATACTTATGGCAATAATTGTATCACTCACCATCGTTAAACCGATGGCTATGGCAGCGCATAACGGCGCAAAGAAGGTATGCTCGTTAGTCATGAAGGCTGATGAGTGCGTTAAACACTGCTGAGAAATCCTTTTGGACGACAAGGGATAAAGGAGCTGGCATGGTCACCAGACAATCAACAGACGAGTATTTCACCGATCCCGTCTGTTCCATGAGCGTATCTAACACCTCCAAGTTCCATTGCGAATATGAAAATGAACCGTATTTTTTCTGCAGTGAACATTGCCTGCACAAATTCAGGGAGAATCCGGAGCAGTATCTGAAGGGGGTGCCAGCAGAGCCCCATGAACATAAAAACAGGGCGACGACCACATATACCTGCCCCATGCACCCCGAAGTTCAGCAACAGGGGCCGGGCAGTTGTCCAAAATGCGGCATGGCACTGGAACCCATGGGTGTCCCGGTTTCTACGACAAAAAGCGGCTATACCTGTCCCATGCATCCAGAAATCCTGCAGGATCATCCCGGCACGTGCCCCAAGTGCGGCATGGCGCTGGAACCGATCACCATCAGTACCGAGGAGGAAAATCAGGAACTCA
>JBAQPK010000018.1:0-10504 GCA_049305715.1 Desulfuromonadaceae bacterium
CCATGAAATCATCATGAAACCCCTCAATCTAGCATCGATAAACATCTCCGGTCTCAACCTGATCGAGGCCAGCGCAGGTACCGGCAAAACCTGGACAATAGCCGCACTCTACATCCTGCTGCTGCTTGAGAAAGAGCTGCGACCCGAGCAGATTCTGGTAGTAACCTACACAAAGGCCGCCACGGCGGAGCTGCGCGAACGGATCAGGCGCCGGATAGCGACAACTCTGGACCTGTATTCCAGCGGGCGGGCGCCTGCCGATGACGATCTTGAGCGGCTTCTTACATCAACCCGCCCTCAGAACAGCCTGCGCGCCAGGCAGCTCCTGACGCGGGCGCTCTATTCATTTGATGATGCCGCTATTTTCACCATTCACGGTTTCTGCCAGCGGGCGTTGCTGGAAAACACATTTGAGAGCGGTTCTCTTTTCGGCAGTGACATGATCAGCGACCAGAGCGCGATCGTCAAGCAGGTCTGTGATGACTTCTGGCGAACGCGAATCATGTCGGAGCCGGATGATTTTGTGGAGCACATGGCCGCAGCAGGCTATACACCGGAAAAACTCGTCAAACCCCTTGACGGCCACTTTCAGAACCCCGACCTGATCATCATTCCACAGGCTGATGAAACCCAGCTTGCGCCACTGATCATGGAGCGTGACAAAATATATATTCAGGTATGTGCCCTCTGGAACAGCTGCCGGGGCGCAATTATCGAACAGATTGAGCAGGCCCGCCTGAACCAGCAAAGTTATAAACCCTCTCAGATTGAGGCTGCTTGCGCCTCCTTTGAGCGCTGGGCAGCTGGCGGGAATGCAACGGTTCCAAACAGTAAACTTGATTTTTTTTCGGCGGAGAAGATAGCGTCAAAAACAACCAAAACATCTCCGTTCACTCCTGATCACCCCTTTTTATCCCTCTGTCAGCAGTTGTCAACTGTACAGAATTCAATCGAGCAGACTTTTCAAAGCAGGATTATTGCCTGCCAACATGACTTCAAAAAGTGGCTTGAACAGGAATTAAGCCAACGCAAAAATCAGCTGAATCAGCGTGCATTCGATGACTTGCTGCTTGATCTTCATCTCGCGCTTGAAGCTGATTCCGGTGCTGTCCTTGCCGAGAAGCTACGACAGCGCTACAAGGCGGCCATGATCGATGAGTTTCAGGATACCGATCCTCTCCAGTGGAACATCTTCAAGCGAATCGGGGCCGAACTGGATTACCCCCTGTTCCTGATTGGTGACCCGAAGCAGGCTATCTACAGCTTTCGCGGAGCCGATGTCTTTGCCTATCTGAATGCGGGCAAGAGCGTCACGCCCGAAAACATGCATACGCTCGGAACCAACTTCAGGTCGGATGCCGCATTGGTGAAAGCCGTCACTACATTGTTTGCCGCCAACCCTGACCCGTTCATGTGCCGGGAAATCCCCTTCCATCCAGTTGGCTCGGGCCGCTCTGCAAAGGACCGGTTGCTATTCGGCGGCGTCCCGGATGAACAGCCGTTCAAAGTCTGGGTCTATCCCCGCAAAAACGAAACAAAACCCGAGGTAAAGCCTGTGGCCACACGGGTCATCGTTCAAACCGTTGCGGAAGAAATTGCCCGCCTGCTTGTACCGGGGCGCGTTACGATCTCAACATCCGGTACGGCACGCCAGCTGAAGCCGGGCGATATTGCCGTGCTGGTAAAAACTCATAAACAGGCTGACCGGGTTCAGGAGGCGCTGTCGTCGCTCGGCATCCCGTCAGTGCAGCAGGGAAGCGCCACTATTTTTGAGACATCCGAGGCTATCGACCTCTTACGAATCCTGAAGGGGGCGGCAGAACCGCATCGTGAAGCGCTGGTCCGTGAAGCACTTCTGACTGCGAGCATCGGATTAAGCGCCAATCAGGTTTACCGTTATGTAGAAAGTTCGGGGGAACATCCCGAGTGGGAGACGTGGCTGCTCCGCTTCCGGAATCTGCACTCAGCTGCCGAATCCGGCGGTGTGGTTGCCCTTGTGTCTCGCCTGCTCGGGAACTGCGGTGTCCGGAAACTGCTGTTATCGCGTAGTGGCGGTGAGCGCTGTCTGACCAACCTTCTGCACTGTACCGAATTACTGCATCAGGTCGAGCGTGAACAGGGAAAAAGCCTGACCGGTTTGATTACCTGGCTGGAACGAAGAATAAACTCACCGGGCAAGGATGATGCTGCGTTGCTTCGCCTTGAAACCGACGAAAATGCGGTGATGATATCAACCATTCATGCCAGCAAAGGCCTGCAGTATCCGGTCGTATTCGTACCCTTCGCATGGGATGCGCCTTCAGGGAGAGTTGACCGGGCGCTGTTCCATAATGATGAAGGAGATCTGGTGCTGGACCTTGCCGGGGAAGAAGAAAACATGCAGCGTGCAGCGGCAGAGCGGAAGGCTGAAGCCGCCAGACTGTTGTATGTTGCGTTGACGCGGGCAGAGTTCCGCTGTTATCTCATATGGGGGGGGATCAACGGTGCGGTTGACTCGCCGCTTTTCCAGCTCCTCCATGGCGGGACGGCATCAAAAGACGGCAGGAGTTTTTCAGCGCTGAGCGACCGCGGGATTCTTGAAGACGTTCAAAAGCTCAGCGGAAACAGCGGAGTTTTTGCCGGACTGATGCCTTCGAACCTCCCTGTCCCCCCGTATCAGGCACATTCAGCCGCCGGTTCGTCCTATACCTGCCGAACGCTTGGCCAGCCCATCCGGGATGATTGGCACGTCGCCAGCTTCAGCGGCATGACGTCCGGAACCGGCCATGTTTTTGAACCCCATGATCACGATTCGATGCCGGTTGCTGCGACTGCCGTTCAGCCGGAAGCGGAACAGCCCCCAGGAGGATTGACACTATTCGACTTCCCGAGAGGCGCAAAGGCCGGCATCTGCCTCCATGAAATTTTCGAACGGCTCGATTACCCCCGGTTAAACAGCGACTCCATCACCTCTGTTGCATGCGCTTCACTGGCTGGTAACGGCTTTCACGAGCAGTGGCTGCCGGCTGTCAGCGGCATGGTGGCAGCTGTCATCTCCGCCCGGATTATTCCGGACAGCGCCGATTTCAGCCTGTCACAATTAAAAACAGGCGACTGGCAGGCTGAGATGGAATTTTATCTTCCAATCAGGCAGCTTGCGCCGGATACCCTGCGGTCGCTGTTTGAAAGAGCACTTGACGGGGAGCGTTTCGGTGATTTTTATGAGCTGCTGAGCAAGCTTTCGTTCCGGCAGAGTCGCGGCATGCTGCAGGGTTTCATCGACCTGGTTTTTACGCACAACGGCCGTTTCTATATTCTCGACTGGAAATCAAACCATCTCGGCATGAAACAGTCCGACTACAATCAGGACGCGATGCACGAATCGATGTGCCGCAGTGCCTACATCCTGCAATATCACCTCTATACGCTGGCATTGGACCGTCTGTTGAAAGTGCGGCTGCCAGGCTACAGCTATGAAAAACATTTCGGAGGGGCGATATACCTGTATCTGCGGGGAGTTGCCGCCGGTTCTGCACTGGGCGGGATCTATTTCGGCCGGCCATGTCCGGAATTCATACGGCGTGCCGGTGATGTGATGATGGAAGGTTGTTAGCCAGTACCGGACAGCGGAATAGACCCTGCCTTTCCCTCACCGAAACAGCGAGAGTAACGCTCCACATCGATCATCAACCACGACTCCGGACATTTACGCGGGGCAGTTATTTTTTCAGCACGGCATTCAGGGAAGCCAGCAACTGGTCAATGGCAACCCTGTGTACGTCAGCTCCATGTCCCAAAGTTTCGAGGTCGGCAATCTGGCATTCGTAACAGTCAAGGTTATACTGCTTGAAAACCGGCAGGGTTTCGGGATGCTGTGCAATGATGTCGGCGATGAGCATTTCCTTGGTAATCATGGCGCACCTCATGGTTGGCTACGTAATCCGTATTTTAGCCGCAACGCCGATTTCACTTCCGGCGGAACAAACTTGTCAATATCGCCGTTAAGCGAACAGACCTCCTTGACGATCGACGAGGAAAGATACCCGTACTGCAGGGATGTCATCATGAACAGCGTCTCAATCTCCCGGCCGATGCTGCTGTTCATCTGAGCGATCTGGAATTCATATTCAAAGTCAGATATCGCCCGGAGGCCGCGAATGATGACATGGGCTCCCCGCGAGGATACGTAATCTATCAGGAGTCCGCTGAAGGTGTCAACGGTGACCCTCCCCTCTCCTTTTACGACATCCTGAATCAATTCAACCCGTTCATCCGTCGTGAACAGGGAATTTTTCTGCGAGTTTGTGGCGACGGCAACAATGATTTTATCGAAAATCGTCAGGCCTCGTTTGATTATATCAATGTGGCCATACGTGATCGGATCGAAGGAACCTGGATACACAGCAATTTTCTTCATTTTTCCTCCAGTACAAGCAATTCAAGTGCTGTTTCTCCATACACGCGTCTCTCAAGACGCTTCAGACGCCCATACGATTCCTGCAAAGGATTTCGTACCGAACATTCCGCCACCAGAATGGACCCCGGGGTTAAAAGATCTGCGGAGCCGACTGTTTCAAGCACTCGCTGGTACAATCCCGAACCATAGGGAGGATCGAAGAAAGCAAGATCAAAACGCTGCCCCCGACCGGCAATAACATGCAAAGCCCTCATCACATCCATTGTCACAAGTTCGGAACGGCTCTGAAATGAGGTAGCCAGCAGGTTTTTTTCAAGAATCGATGTAACCGACCGGTTCGACTCAATAAAGCAACATGACCCGGCCCCGCGGCTTAACGCCTCTATACCCAGACTACCGGTACCCGCACAGATGTCAAGTACGCGAATGTCAGCAAAATCAATGCGGCTGGAGAGAATACTGAAAAGAGCTTCTTTAACGCGGTCGGAGGTCGGCCTGGTCGTTACTCCGGGCGGCGCAGTCAACTTTTTACCACGACAGGTTCCCGCAATAACTCGCATGCAATCGGTCCTCAGGCTCGGATTTCAGGGAAAAGCTAGCGCAAATAGCGTTATTGGTCAAGCGAGAAGAGTATACCGTAACTTGAAGAACAACTCTATCACTCTATTCTGTGCTCCGCGGCTTGACTTCCGGACTCCCCATGCTTAACTCATAAACAGAAGTGATAAACAACGTTGTAAAAGAGGCAAAATCATGGACTTCAACAAACTTACGCAAAAATCTCAGGAAGCCTTTACCGAAGCTCAGAACAAAGCCGTTTCGTTCGGCCATGTCGAGGTGGACGGCGAACATCTGCTCTGGGCCCTGCTTGACCAGCCTGACGGCCTGGTGGCGCGCCTGCTGCAGCGGATGGACATCCGTCCGGAAATGATCAAGAACGAGGTCGTAGCTGAACTCGACCGGATACCGAGAGTTTCCGGACCTGGTGTGGAAGCGGGAAAAATTTACGTTTCCCAGCGCCTGAACCGCATACTGGTGGCAGCCGAAAACGAGGCCAGGCGTCTCAAGGATGAATACGTCTCGGTGGAGCACCTGTTTATGGCACTGCTGGCGGAAGGAGAAAAGGTACCATCCGGGCGGATTCTCAAAGAGGCAGGGATCAATCGCGAGCGCTTTTTGAAGACACTGACCGAAGTGCGCGGCAGCCAGCGGGTGCAGAGCGCCAACCCCGAGGCCACCTATGAAGCGCTGGAGAAATATGGACGGGACCTGGTGAAAATGGCCCGCACCGACAAGCTTGATCCGGTCATCGGGCGGGATGACGAGGTGCGCCGGGTGATCCGGGTACTATCCCGCAAGACCAAGAACAACCCGGTGCTGATCGGTGAACCGGGGGTCGGCAAGACCGCGATTGTCGAAGGTCTGGCTCAGCGCATCGTGCGGGGAGACGTGCCGGAGGGTTTGAAGGACAAGACGGTGTTTGCCCTGGATATGGGAGCTCTGATCGCCGGAGCCAAGTATCGCGGCGAGTTCGAAGAGCGCCTGAAAGCGGTGCTGAACGAGATCAAGGAGGCCGAAGGGCAGATTATCCTCTTTATCGATGAGCTGCATACCATCGTCGGTGCCGGCAAGGCAGAAGGGTCGATGGACGCCGGCAACATGCTGAAGCCGATGCTTGCCCGGGGCGAACTGCACTGCATCGGTGCCACCACCCTCGACGAATACCGCCAGCATATCGAGAAGGACGCCGCGCTGGAGCGACGCTTCCAGCCGGTGCTGGTCGAGCAGCCGACAGTTGAGGATACGGTATCGATCCTGCGCGGCTTAAGAGAGCGCTTTGATGTGCATCACGGCGTCAGGATTCAGGACAACGCCCTCGTGGCGGCGGCCACCCTTTCCAACCGTTATATCACCGAGCGATTCCTGCCGGACACGGCCATTGATCTGGTGGATTAAGCCTGTGCCATGCTCCGGACTGAAATCGACTCCCTGCCGTCGGAACTGGATACCATATCGCGCCGGGTAATGCAGCTGGAGATCGAGGAGGTCGCCCTCAAAAAGGAGAAGGACAAGGCCAGCATGGAACGTCTTGAAACGCTACGCAAGGAATTGGCCAATGATCGCGAAAAAGCCAACAGCATGCGGGCGCAATACGATTCCGAAAAGATTGCTATCCAGCGGGTGCAGGGCTTGCGCGAGCAGCTTGAAAAAACCCGTCGTGAAATCGAGCAGGCAGAACGCACCAACGACTACGAACTAGCCTCCAAACTGAAATATTCGGAACTGCCCGGCCTGGAAACTGCCCGTAAAAATGAAGAGGACAAACTCAATGAAAAACAGGGTGGGAAAAAACTGCTGCGGGAAGAGGTCACCGAAGACGAAATCGCTGAGATTGTCGCCCATTGGACCGGCATACCTGTCTTAAGGCTGGTGGAAGGAGAACGGGAAAAGCTGCTGCGGCTGGAGGACATCCTGCACCGGCGGGTTATCGGGCAGGACGAGGCGGTGCAGCTGGTAGCCGATGCGGTGCTCCGTGCCCGCTCCGGTATCAAGGATCCGCGGCGCCCGATCGGATCCTTCATCTTCCTCGGCCCGACCGGAGTCGGCAAGACCGAACTGGCCCGAACCCTGGCGGAGGCGCTGTTCGATTCCGAGGAGAACATGGTACGAATCGACATGTCCGAATACATGGAAAAGTTTGCCGTCTCCCGCCTGATCGGGGCTCCCCCCGGCTATGTCGGCTATGAAGAGGGGGGACAGCTGACCGAGGCGGTACGGCGCAAGCCCTACAGCGTCCTGCTGTTTGATGAAATCGAGAAAGCCCATCCGGACGTGTTCAATATCCTGCTGCAGATATTGGACGACGGACGGGTAACCGACAGTCACGGCCGGACGGTCAGTTTCAAGAATACGGTCATCATCATGACCTCCAATATCGGTTCCGCGCATCTGCTGGAGGGAATCACCCCGAGCGGAGACATCAGGGAGGATGCCCGTACGAGGGTCATGAACGAACTTAAAGCCGGCTTCCGTCCCGAGTTCCTGAATCGCGTCGATGATATCGTTCTCTTCAAGCCGCTGCATATAGAAGAGGTAAAGAAAATCGCCGATCTTCTGGCGGCACAACTGAAGGATCGCTTGAAGGAACAGCGCATAACACTTGAAATCAGCGAAGAAGCATTGGGCTTTATCGCCAGGTCCGGTTATGATCCGGTCTACGGCGCGCGGCCCCTCAAACGCTACCTGCAGCGCGAGCTGGAAACCCGGGTCGCAAGGGCCATAATCGGCGGTGACGTGATCGAGGGGGGCACGTTGAAGGTGGAGCTGGAGAACGGGGCGCTCTGTATTAAATCTTGAAAAAGCATTTGTCCACGAAAGACACGAACAAGGCCAACAAGGCTTGGTGAATATATGTAAATCAAATAAGACTTTTTGGGAAACCTACTCATAGACTTCAGTACTTTGATTTTTTCGTGATTTTTCGTGTTTTTCGTGGACACGGTATTGTTTTGGTTTTTAGATGTTAAAAAAGGGCCCACATGATGCGGGCCCTTTTCGTTTCACCGAATCAGCAAGTCAAACAGTGGGTCAGGCGAGATCCTGAACCCCCTGGTAGATGATGTCGAACAGCTCCTGGATATTCTCCTCGGCGATGCAGGAGAAGGCGATGCGCAGGTCGGTTTTGGTGGTGGAGATAGCGCCGACACCGTATTTGTCCAGCAGGTGGAGGCGCAGTTTTTCGGCTTCCACCGTTTTCAGCTTCAGACACATGAAGTAACCGGAGTTGAACGGGTAATAGTCCCAGGCTTTCTCGTATTTGCTGTTGCTGAGGACCTGCTTGGTTTTCAGGGCGCGACCCTTCATGACCTGGAACTTTTCTTCCTTCTGGGCCAGGAACTGTGGCGAACGGAGCGCCTCGATGACGAAGGTCTGGGAGGGGTGCGGGCAGTTGGAGATTTTGGCGCGGATAATGCCCATCGCCTTCTTCTCGAGGGCAGTCATAACCGGTGCATTTTCATAGTCGTTGCCGTCGGCAAAGGTGATGAAGCCGGTACGGAAGCCCCAGACAAACTCCTCCTTGGTGGCGCCGTCCAGCTTGATGGCCAGGATGCGCGGGTGGAGGTTGGCGAGCTTGCCGAACAGCGATTCCTTGAGGCTGTCCTCGTAAAAGAGGCCGAAATAGGCGTCGTCAGCCACGGCAACCACGTTGCAGCCGCCCTCGGCGACTTCCTTGATCGCTGCCACCAGGGCATTCCCCTCGGCCACGGTCGGGGTGTAGCCGCTCGGGTTGTTGGGGAAGTTGAGCAGTACGACGGCCTTCCCCTTCTCTTCGGCGGTATTTTTCAGAGTCGCCTTGAAGGCATCGATATCGTAGCCGCCGGTCGTGGTGAAGGTCGGGTGCTTTTTGACGATGGCGCCGCAGCAGGTGCCGAAAGTCAGGTTGTAGTTCCCCCAGAGCATGTCCGGCAGGATCAGGTGATCCCCCTTGTCGATGAACATATCGGCGACGATGGAGAGACCGTGGGTCAGCGCATTGGTGACGATGGGGTTGCTGAAGTGTTTGCCGTTCTGGCTGGGGTTTTCCCGCAGCATCTTCTCCCGCCAGAGAGCGCGCAGTTCCGGTTTGCCTGCAGGTGGGGCATAGGGGTAGATGTCCTTCGGATCGAAGGCGGAGAGCTTGTCCTGGATGCACTGCAGGAACATCGGCCCACCGTTCTCGGTGGCGATGCCGATGGTTGCGTTGTATTTATGAGCCTTGTCCTTGGCTTCGGCCGACTGGGTCAAAATACCCTTGGGAAAGAAGAGGTTCTTTCCGAGATCGGACAGCATTTCCAGAACATGCGGGCTGTGTTGGGCAAGCAGGTCGTTCAGTTCTTGGGCCAATGGGTTCATCGTTTTCCTCCTGGGTTTGTAATGATTTTTCGTACGTATAAATGGTCGAAAACACAAGTTAGCAGTAGAACAATCCTCCCCTGTTTTGTCAATAGAGAATTGACTCCCCGGAGCACATTCTCCCTCCCCTCCCGTGCCTGCCGTCTCACATTGGCAATATTTACGAGGAGGCGGCAAAATAGGACTACAGGTTTGTAATTCGATAATTTTAATTGTTTACAGCAAAAAGTAAAGATATAGTGCTGCGATGTGAAAAAGCCCTGTCTTTCGGAGTGCTGCGTGATTACACGACTGAAATTGAAACCTAGTCCAGAAGGGAACCAAAGAGCTGGTCGAAAAACATGGAGATGATTTTTTCTGCGTCCGCTACCGTTACGACGAGCAAGTCGTACCCGGATAAAAACAGTGGAGCTTGCTTATGGAGTTTCTAAATTGGGGAAATTGGCTCGGTACAAGCAACCTCGGCCTGATCCCGTCCTTTTCAAGGTGCCATGAAGATTAGGAGAACAGTGAAGTGGATCTGAAAAGCGTTTTTCTAGGGTGGCTGCTCGGAATGTTAAGCCCCGTCATAGTGAGTAGAATTCAGCGAAATACACTAAAAAAGATCTGTATGTCGGAATCACTAATGAACTGCTAAGTGTAAAATATCGCTTGGTATGTACCGCACACCTTTTGTACTCTGAGTACGGAGATTATGACAAAGAATTTTTGCAATGGTGCGTTTCAAATATTGAAGGATGCAGACAGGAAGAGGTCTCAAAAGTTATTCTAAAAATGTTTCATGATCGGTTGAACTTGGATGACGATGTGTTCATCTCACTTGTGGACGCTTTACGGGCTGAAGCAGGGGTAGGAAAAAGCTTGAAGAAAGCAGAGTTAGCTTTCTCAGAGATGCATTTGAATGATTTATGCCTATTTTCAGTTCCATTTCAATCGTTACTGTTTGATCTTAAAGCTAACCTAGCCCAATACAATGACGAGGTTGATAAGGCCGAAAAATATCATTTGATGACATTCGACTCATCATTAAGTCCTGATAACCATCAGATCGTAAAGTCTCAGGTGCTGAACAAGTATGAAATCATAGCAAAAATGTCTACGCGCGCAGTCGACAAAATAACTGCAATTCTCGGTTGCACCACATATTGAACAATGAAAGCTTCCAACATCACGCAACAGCGGTCTGCTGGAATACACCGCCGCTGTGCTCGCAGC
>JBAQPK010000019.1:0-16994 GCA_049305715.1 Desulfuromonadaceae bacterium
GTTCCATATCGTAGTCCCGCCAGTCGCTGGAGATGATCCGCCCTTCAGCTTCCAGGCGGCGGCGGACGGCGGTGCCGGGATAGGGGGTCAACAGCGGGAAAATGGCCGCTTCGAGACGCGCATCCTCGCAGAAACGGAGCAGTTTCGGGAAGATCTCCGGGGTGTCACCGTCATATCCAAGCACAAAGGAGCCGAGGATGCCGATGCCGTTGTCGCGGAACGTCTGGGCATCCGCCATGAACGATTGCGCCCGGTTGGTCACCTTCCCCATGGCCGCCAGGGATTCCTGGCTCAGCGACTCGAAACCGACGAACATTCCCAGACAGCCGGACTCTCCGGCGGCGCGCATCAGCTCCCGGTCGCCGGCGAAATCGATCGGCGCATGGGAGAGCCACTTGAAACCCATACCTTTCATACCCTGGAAGAGCGGCAGAGAATACTTACGATCGGCCACGAGGTTGTCATCGACGAAAAAGACGAATGAGTTGGATTTCCGCAACTCCTGCAACTCAGCCAGCACCTGTTCTACCGGGCGTTTGCGGTAGTTGCGGCCGTAAAAGGCGGTAACCGAACAGAATTCGCAGTCGAATGGGCAGCCGCGGGTTGTCTGGATCGTATTGGTGAGCAGATACCCCTTGCCGTTGAAGATCTCCCGGCGGGCCACCGGAATATCGGCCATGCTCAGCATCACATCGGGCTTGTAAAGACGCTGAAGCCGCCCCTGAGAAAAATCAGCCAGGAGCCGCGGCCAGACAACTTCACCTTCTCCTGCAACGACGGCATCGACGTGGCAGAGCGCCTCATCAGGCAGATTGCTGGCGTGAAAGCCGCCCATGACCACGCTTTTGCCACGGCTCCTGAAAGCGGCGGCGATCTCATAGGCGCGCGGCGCCTGGGGGGTCATGGCGGTCAGGGCTACCAGGTCGGCATCCGTATCGAAGTCGATCCGTTCCGAATGGTCGTCGCAGAGCGCCACCTCCCATTCCGGCGGGGTGACGGCAGCAATGGCGGCCAGTGAAAGCGAGGGAAACCTGAACGCCAGCTCCCCCCACAATCTCCCCTTGGGCCAGCCGGGGGAGATCAGCAGCACCTTCATTTGCGGTGTTCCGCGATGTACCCGGCCATGCTGCGCACCGAGGCAAAGACCGTGGTGCCGGTGGCGGCGTCGGGAACAACCACGCCGAATTCCTTCTCCATGGCGACCACCAGCTGCAGCGCGTCGATGGAGTCCAGCCCGAGACCTTCGCCGAACAACGGAGCATCGGTTTCGATCTCATCGGGGGACATCCCCTCGATGCGGAGGCTGTCGATAATCATCTGTTTTACCTTTGGAATCACGTCGTCACTCATTCATGGACCCTTTCTTTATATACCTTCTATTATTCTGATTCGTGAACTACTCCCAAAAATCATAAAAGTTGTACCACTGGTCCGGATAATTCCGGATGCAGCGTTCAAAAACCGAGACCAATCGTTCCATCCCCCCGCGGATGACTTCATCATGCTGTCCATGCCCGCCCCTGAAGTAGATCGCCTCCTCCATCAGTGTCGAATATTTCCCGTTCTCCAGCGGAACGAACACCGGGATGACCGGCGCTCCGCTGGCAAGCGCCAGATAGGCGGGCCCGACCGGAATATCCGTCGGTTTGCCGAAAAAATCCATCCTGATCGTGTGGGACGAGCCGTCGCGTTCCCCCAGCAGGGCCAGCACCTCGTTGCGTCGCAATGCATTGACCGCTTCGATGATCGCCAGCGGCGACGTATCATCGCGGTCCACGTAGATGAAGCGGATGCCCCGCTCCTTCCTGACCACCTCGCGCAGTTCGTTCACCTTTTCATCCGGCTCGCGGAAGGTCAGGACGTTGACGGCGTAGCCCAGATCGGCCAGACCCAGCCCCCCCAGTTCCCAGTTGCCGAGATGAGGCGAAACCAGAATCGCACCGTTGCCGGCCGCCAGTGCCTGGTCCAGCGGCGCTCCGCTGCTGCGCCGCCCGATAAGGGCCTGAAGCTTTTTCCCCTTTAAGCGCATCATCAGCATCACATCGCACCAGTTGTGACCGAACAGGCGGAAGGTTGAAAAAACCAGCCGTTCCACATTATTCCTGCCGGTGACCACCCGCAGGTTGGAACGCACCGCACGCCGCTTATCAGCCAGCAGCAGGTAAAACAGTCCGCCCCAGAAAAAAGTGAACGGGGGGAACAGCCAACGCGGCACCAGAATCGTAAACAGCTTGATAAAGAACAGGTTGAGGCTGCTGTAAAGTATCAAAAAAAGAGCTCCCAGGCACACAGAGCCATCTTCCTGAAGGTGATATGTCCCTTGCCGGCAGCCTGCTTGAACCCCTGGGTGGCTTTCTGCGAGCGGCGATAGAATCTCACGAAAGCCTTGATGAGCAGAATCTGCAGGTAGTGACGATTTATCAGTGGATGACGGAAGACGATGTGCAGGCCGTCGTAAAACTTCCAGCGCCGGCAGAAGATGCGCTCCTTGATCTGCTCATAGAGCTTTGTGCCGGGATAGGGGGTCAGGATGGAAAACTGGGCGATGTTGGTGTTCAGCCTGACCGCCAGGTCAATCGTCTTTTCGACGTCGGCAGCGCTCTCGTTCAGGTTGCCGATGATATAGCTGCCATAGGATTCGATCCCGTTTTCTCTTAATATCTCCACTGCCAGGGTAACGTCGGTCGCCTTGATGTTCTTGCCAAGAGAGTTTAGCGTCTCCTCATTACCGCTTTCAATCCCGAGATAGACCGTTGTGGAGCCTGCTGCCGCCATTCTGGCGACCATGGCCGGATTTTTTACGATGGTATCGACCCGTGAAAGGTTCCACCATTTCAGGTCATAACCGCGCTCGATGATTCCGTCGGCAATCTGTACGACCCGCGGCGGCGCAAGGGTGAAGTTGTCATCCATGAAGCAGACGGCCCGGAAACCGTAACGGTTATAGACCTCGTCTATCTCGGCCAGCACCGATCCGGCAGTCCTGCAGCGCCACCCCCTGCCGAAAAAGCTTGACGATGAGCAGAAATGACAGGCTCCGGGGCAGCCCCGGCTGGTAACAACCGGGGTTATCGGGCGGCCAGCCATGCTGGCCCGGTAACGATGGAGATCAACCAGGTGCCGGGCCGGAAAGGGGAGGGTTTCCACGTCAACCGGATCGGCGGCAGGGGTCTCGATCAGGTGACGGCCATCCTTGATGATCAACCCCTTTACCGTGGCGGTACTCTCCCGGTTCTGGAGAGCGGTCAGAAGGTTTGCAAAGATGAGCTCTCCCTCCCCCCTGACGATATAATCAACATACCCGGAGGCAATAACATCCTCCGCCATGAATTGCGGGTGGGGACCGCCCATCACCACCGGCCTGCCCATACGGGACACCCGGCCGGCGATGGCAAGCGCCTTGTCCACCCTGGTCGTATCGGCCGAAATCCCCACCAGGTCGGCATGCCGGATGTCCACGTCATCCAGATGTTCGCCATCCGCCGCCAGATCCTTTACAACCACATCATGACCCGCCTCTTCAAGGGTGGCGGCAACGTAGAGCAGGCCGATCGGCGGAAGACTCAGGCCGAACGTGTTAAACACGCTCAGTGACGGGGGATTTACCAGCAGTACCTTCATTTTTTACTTCCGGCTTTCCTTGCCTGTGCCGGATGCTCGCTGAACTCATCCTCCCAGACCGGATCGGCAATCTCCGCATAGGAGCGGGAGTAGTCATCCATGCTCTCCGCCAGAGCGGTGAAAATCTCATCCGCCCCCTCATGGGTCGGGTAGGCGCCCTCCGTGGCAAACAGCTCCCGTCCGGCAGCAGGCCGGTCGATCAGCATGCAGGGACGCAGCAGGTTGTCATGTTCACCCTGCTTCGCACGGATCTTCCGGAAGAACGGGGAGTCCAGCGCCTCATGAATGGTTGTGCGCCGGATGTTGTCAACGGCAAAATGGCAGAAGACGCACGGCTCGATGTCGCCGTTTGCGTTGATATGAAAATACTTGCGGCCGCCGGCCAGACAGCCGGAGATCATCGGCCCGTCGTTCCAGAAATCGATGAACAGCATCGGCTTGGTGGCGCGATAATCGGCGACCGTGCGGCGCAGGCCGTCCCGCTGTTCGGGGGTGGGCATCAATTCAGGCTCGGGCTTGCGCCCGACCGGAACATAGGAAAAGAGCCACATCGCAAAGACCCCCTTCTTCAGCAGCATGTCGATGTAATCACTGTCGGTGATGATAGCGGAGTTTTTGCGCGAATGGGTGAATGAACCGCAGAAGGAAAGTCCCCCCTCCCTCAGCAGGTCCATGGCATGCATGACCTTCCGGAAATGCCCGGCACCGCGGCGCTCGTCGGTCTCCTGCTCGTACCCCTCAAGTGAAAATGACGGCATGACATTGCCGACCTCGGTCAGTCTTTCAACCATCTCTTCATCGATCAACCCACCGTGGGTAAAGACCAGGAAGGCCATGTCGCTGTGTTTCTTGAATATCTCGAAAATGCCTTCCATATAAAACGGCTCACCGCCTGAGATGACCGCGAAATAGACCCCCATCTCCTTCATCTGGAGCAGGACGGAATCGACCTCGTCCAGTGAGAGTTCCAGAGACTTGTCATAGTCGCCGGCATAACAGCCGTAACAGTTGAGGTTGCAGCGCATCGTAGGGCTGATCACCACGGTTGAAGGGGGATAATAGCCGTGCTTGTCGCTCCACTCCTTGCGTTTGTTGGTGCCGTTCAGCAGGTGATTCACCAGCAGGTTGCTGATCCATTTGTCGCGCTGGTTGGGGTGCAGATCGCGAAGAATCCGCCGGGGAAACTCGATGCTCGGATGCTTGTCCCTCACCAGGCCGCGAATCCAGCGGATCCGTTCCTTGTAGTAGTCCTTCTTGGGAAGCATCTCCATCAGGTGCGTCATACGGACCAGGGTATCATCCGAAGAACTGGTCGCCAGTGTCAGGAGATAGGAAAGTACTTTTTCTTTGGTGTAGTTTTTCAGGGTGTTTATCATTCGATTGATGCCTCGTCACATATTGCGTAAAAATGTCATGCTGATATTTACCGTATCCTTGAAGGGCCGGTAATGGCTGGTTGCGCGGCCATCGGCAACCCGCGCGGCAACCGGGAGGGAACCAACCGTAAAGCCGCTCTTCCAGGCCTTCAGCAGGATTTCCATCTCCATGGCGTAGCCATTCGACTCTAGTGATACGCTCTTTAATACCTCGCGTGAATAGTACCTGAAACCGGACTGACTGTCGGTGATCTCAAACCCGGTACGTTTCCAGATGCACCAGACACCGACACGGTTCCAGAATTTGCGCAGTCCGGCCATCTCTTCGAACTGGGAGCGGCGGGAGGCAATGAGGATACCCCGCTGGCCGCTTTGTGCAGCAGCGATCAGCTGCGGGATCGCTGCGACCTCATGCTGGCCGTCGGCATCTATCGTGACGACACCGTCATAACCGGATTCAAGCGCCCAGGCAAAACCGGTTTTCAGGGCAGCGCCCTTGCCGAGGTTGCGCCCGTGACGGAGCAGCGTAAGCGGCAATCCCGACAGCAGAGTTGACGTATCGTCATCCGAGCCGTCATCGACCACAACCACCGGAAGGCCCTGTTCCAGACACTCACGGACCACCGCCGGAATGGTTTTCCCGGCGTTATATGCAGGAATCAGGATGCATGCTGCCACTCGTACACCATCTCCTTGAGGGTGATGAATCGATAACGCCGGAACAGTTCACTCAATCGGGGCGCCGCATCCGTCCGCCCCCCGTAGGATACGAACCGCTTCAGAGATGGCAGGTCAAGCCGGGGACCGGCAGGGTCCACCTCCCGGGGATGAAGATACAGCACCGCCGGATGACGTGAGCGGTTCAGCTCATCGATAGTCGCGCAGACCATCCTCAACGGAAAAAACCTGAACCCCCATCCGCCACCGGTCGGCAGGCTGCCGATCCAGGACCGGGTCACCATCGGCGGAATCTCCCACAGATCCGCCCCTTCACCCGGAAGACGGTAGGGGGTGCGGCTGCCACGTGAATTGCCCACAAATGGAAGCGGGTTGAGACTCGAATCATACCGGTACCCCAGTTCCCGCAGGATGGCAAAGGGCCGGGCGGTTTGCTCCGATAACGACCATTGCGGCGCCCGGTAGCCACACGGTCGCTGTCCGGTCTGTTCCAGCAGTATCCGCTCGGTCTGCAGGAGTTCATCCCGAAACTGCTGCGGCGTCAAATCCGGCACCAGACGGTGCGAATAGCCGTGGGATGCGATCTCATGACCAGCCGAACAGATCATCGGCGCCAAAGCCGGATCGCTTTCCGCCACGGAACCGAGCATGAAAAAAGTGCCCTTCTGGCCATGCTCGTCAAACAGCGCCAGGATTCTCTCCAGGTTATGGTGAACCCGCCATGAGCCGCGTGGAGGAACGGGTAGAGCAGCGCCTGCCCCACAGACATGGTACCAATCCTCGACATCAACTGTTAAAGCATTGTGCGTCAGCATACACTCCGATACATGCCGGTGAAAAGAATGATAATTACATTACAAGTGATACCAAGTCAATATACCTGTCCCCCGACAGACAGGATTACGTATGTACGCGAACTGTTTTTCGACGGAAAACGGTACATTATATTTTAAATCACTGGCAGATTGCACCGTGATTACCGGTGCAAAAACATATTCTTACATTTTGTTCCGAGCGCTGTCATTAGATCCCTGATAACGAGCTTCCTGTCCGTCAGCGACGCAAGATAAAAAGGGACCACGCAGCCGCAGCGGTCACAGTCGGCCTTGGGTCCAAGCATGCACGGCTCTTTCATGATCCCGTCCGGGCCCAGTGCAAATGATTTTTCAGCAAAGGGGCATCTGTCGGTGACCGTCCGCGCCCGGCCGGATTTCATCAGACTGAGGGCGGATTCCGTATTGACGATGAAATCTCCGTATGCCTTCTTCTGTTCGATCAGAAGCTCGAGTATATGATCCTTTTCATCCCATCCAAGCCACAGGGAGTCGTCAAGCCCCCTGACAGGGGTAAAAAAGCTGAACACCATGCTTCTAACCTTCGGGTTGTGAGACCATTCCCGAAGAGAATCGGCAATTTCCATGAAATTGGCGCTGGTGATGCAGTAGGCAATGGTGATCTTCAGTCCTTCGGTTGCGGCGATATTCCGCGTGATCGTATCGTAAAGGCCCGGCAGGTTGCGTATTCTGTCGTGATTTTCCCTCCCGCCGTCAACCGAGATATACCAGCTCACCTCTTTCCAGTCGGGGAGCGGCAGAGAGCCGTTGGTCGTCACCGTATTGTATTTGAAGTAGCGCCTCCCCAGATCGATGAGCGGCAGCCGCAGGAGCGGCTCTCCCCCGACCCATGTGCACTGGAAGGAGCGCAACCCGTGCCCCTTCATGCTCTCGAATCTTTCTCTCCATTGCTCAAGGGACCATTCGGAGGTGTGGTCCTGTTCAAAGAAATAGCAATGATCGCAGCGCAGGTTACACCGATTGGTAACATCAACCGAGCCAAAGCTGTTTTTGGGGATGCCGAAGAGGAAGAAGCCGAACCGGGCGAGATTGTAGAGGGATAAGAGTGGTTTGGGCGGCCTCGGAACAAATGTGAACTGCTGCTTATCCATGAAACATCGCCTTATACCGAATTTATTATAATTGATCATCTTTCCGGTAATATCTTCGGGGAATGACGGCTAAAAAAAAGCCCATGTATCCGACCATGGGCATTGATAATATCAGAATTGCGATCGAATTAATTATAAAGTTTTTCCATAAACGGGCCTTTTCTGTTATTCTTCTTAGCTATTTCTTTTTTAATACTTCTGCAATTTTGGTTGCAAGTTCATTAACAGCATTATCAGAACCACTTTCGGAAGACATTGGGTGTGCAGCAGAACTTCCTTCTGCATTGAAATCAGATAAAACCCTGCCTGTTTCGTCTTTTAACAAAACATTTGCTTCAATCCCGCTAGCGCCTGCCATTACGCCGAGCAATAACCGTCTAGTATTTGAAACCAGTCGCACACCTAGCACATCTACTTCTAAGCTATATTCGCCTTTGTTGGGATAAATAACAGAAGATTTAAACACGCCTTCTGAAACAAGGCGTGAATACAATTTTTCTTGAAGTGAACTACAAGCCTTCTGTGCATCTTCTTTTTCACTTTCAGAAATTTTATCAGACTTAATCATTATCGACACGGTTTTCTGATTGTTGATCGGTTCGATCAAATCTTGCTTGACTGTATACGCACCCGACGAACTGCACGCAGCTAAGAACACAATAGACAGCAACATAATTGACGCATTTCTAACTTTCGCAATCATACCGACCTCCCAAGTTTTTGTTTGATGCATCATATGGGATAATTAAGCACAATTTGTCAAACTATATCTGGGCTGGAATTGTGCCGTTTGACACCATTCAGATTCGAAACCTGATATACGCAACTGCTTTTCCGATAACTCTGTGCTATAGATAAACACTCTTCACCGGAGCCCTTATGGAAGCCGGACAATACATTTTCAGTCGGAGTACAAAAGAGTGAAGATCATCCTCCTCCACCCCTACGGGAGCAACTGGCTCAGCGGCATGAAAGATATCAGCACGGTATTCAACCTGATGCCGCCGCTGGGCATGATGAGTATGGCCGCCGTACTCGAACGGGCGGGCATCGACGTCGAAATCATCGACTGCTACGCGACTCCGATGCCGCTTGCCGAACTGGTTGAAGAAATCATCCGGCGCGGGGCCGACTGTCTGGGAATATCCACGACAACCTCCTCATTTAATGAGGGGTATCGGGTCGCCGCGGCTGTAAAGAAAAAAGCGCCGCAGGTTTTCACCCTGTTCGGCGGAGCCCATGCCTGCACGATCGGCGCACCGCTGCTGGATTCATTCCCGGCCATCGATTGCCTGGTGATCGGCGAGGGAGAAAACACCCTGCTGGAGCTGGCACAAGCAGGTTTCAGGGAGATTGAAAAGATTCCTGGCGTGGCCTGCAGGGACGCAAACGGCACGGCTGTTTTTTCGGCGCCCCGTGAACTGATCAAGGATCTGGACGACCTCCCGTTTCCCGCCTACCACAAGCTGCCCCAATTCCCCCGGCGCTACAACCTGCCGCTCTTCAGCTACCCGACGGCTCCCAACACGAGCATCATCTCCAGCCGAGGCTGCCCCTATTCCTGCTCCTACTGCGACCGTTCCGTGTTCAGCCGCGGATTCAGATTCAACTCACCGGCGTATATCGTCGAGCATATGGCAATGCTTAACCGCGACTTCGGCATCCGGCATGTCTTCTTTTATGACGACCTGTTCACCTTTGACCGCAAAAGGGTGGCCGAGTTCTGCGAAATCAAGGAACGAAAGGGGCTGAAGGTTACCTATAACTGCATCGCCCGCCTGGAACATGTGGACCCGGAACTGCTGGCGCTCCTCAAACGCTCCGGTTGCTGGCAGGTCAATTTCGGCATCGAGTCGGGCGATCCGGAGATTTTAAAACAGCATCGTAAATTTTTCGGTCTGGACGAGGTCGGACGCAAGCTGCGCATGGTGAAGGATGCCGGCATGCGGGTAAAGGGGCTTTTTATGGTCGGCCTGCCGGGCGAGGGCGAGGCCGCTATCCGCCGCACGATCGATTACGCCCTGTCACTGCCGCTGGACGAGATCAATGTCACCAAGTTTACCCCGTTTCCCGGCGCACCGATCTACAGCACGATCAGGGAGCAGGGGGAATTCAACGAGGCCTGGGATTTGATGAACTGCATGAACTTCGTCTTCGTACCCCACGGCATGACCAAAAAGCAGCTGGAAGATCTCTACGATGAGTTCATCCGCCGCTTCTACCACCGCACCCGCATCCACCTGGGCTATACTAAAATGCTCTGGAAATCGCCGCACAGCATTTTGACCTTTATGCGTCACCTGCCGGAGATTCTTGCCTTTGAGATGAAGCAGAAATGGTGACGGCACAGAAATGGACATCCGGCGTACCGAGAGGATATCATGTAAAATCACTCCTGGCCGCTGCATTTCTGGCACTTGCATCAGCCACCTCCGGACATGCGCTCGATCGCGGTATAACCACGGCAGTCAGCGAGTTCGGAGGCCTCACCGGTTACGGCATAACCCACAAATATTTCGGAGCAACCCGCACCCAGGTACAGACCTGGGACGCCATTGCCCGATTCGGCTGGTTTCTGTCGGATGAAGTTGGAAAGGGGGGCTGGTATCAAGGAAGACATGAACTGCTGCTGGAACTCCCCTATCATATGGCAGTAGACCACGGCGGGCGGTCCATGGTGGGAGGATATGTTCTGGGGAGCTGGAAGTTCACCGGCCTGAAGCATACTGCGCCCTACGTCTTCGCTGGCGGTGGCCCGCTCTATGTAGACCTGGGCCTGCCTACCATGGGGTCGAAGCTCTGTTTCAGCTACCAGGGGGGAACAGGCCTTCAGTATTTTCTGAAAAACAACCTGGCCCTGACACTGGAGTACCGGTATCACCACATCTCAAATGCCGGAACCGCCGACCCTAATGAACCACTCAATTCCAGCAAGTTCCTGTTGGGGATGTCGATTTTCCGTTAAGGCCCTGTTTTTATCGGGCTCATCTGAGCTGGAACCGGGACACAACTGCTGGGTCGCGTCCCGGTTCTGTTCAGGTCCGGTCCTCCATGTGAAGGTGTTTCACACTAAACCTCTGTTTCTCCCTCTTCTACATCTTCATCTTCATCCTTCTCTGCCAGACGGGCAACCGCGACAACCTTTTCGTTCTCCTCGGTGTTCATAAGGGTGACGCCCTGGGTATTACGGCCGATGACCGAGAATCCGGATACCGGTACCCGCAGGATCTTGCCCTGGTCGGTGATCACCATCAGATCGTGATCGTCCGCAACCTGCATGACGTTGACCACGGAGCCGTTACGCTCGGTCGTCTTGATCGTGATGATCCCCTTGCCGCCGCGGCTCTGGTCACGGTATTCGTCCAGGTCGGTGCGCTTGCCGAAACCGTTTTCACAGACGGTGAAGATCGTCGAACCGACGGCCGTATTGTCGACGATTTCCATGCCGATCACCCGGTCATCCTTGCCAAGGTTCATGCCGCGCACCCCGCGGGTGGCGCGTCCCGTCGAGCGGACATCCTCCTCGTTGAAGCGTATCGCTTTACCGTTCCGCGAAGCAAGGAAGATGTCCTTGGTGCCGTCGGTCAGGGCCACGGAGATCAGCTTGTCGCCGTCGTCCAGATTAACGGCGATGATGCCGCCGGAGCGGACGTTGGAGTAATCCACCAGGGAGGTCTTTTTGACGACACCGTTCTGGGTGGCCATGAAGAGATAGGTGTTCTCGCTGAACTCCTTGACCGGGAGAATCGTGGTGATCTTTTCCCCGGCCGAAACGTTGACCAGGTTGACGACCGCCTTCCCTTTGGTGGTGCGGCTCCCCTCCGGAATTTCGTAGACCTTCAGCCAGTATATCCGCCCGGCGTCGGTGAAGCAGAGCAGGTAGTCCTTGGTCGAGGCGATGAAGAGCTGTTCGACGAAATCCTCCTCTTTGGTCTTCATGCCGGTCTTTCCCTTGCCGCCACGGCGCTGCGACCGATACAGGTCAACGGCGCTCCGCTTGATGTAGCCGGTGTGGGAAATGGTGACGACCATCTCTTCGTCCTCGATGGTATCTTCCAGCGAAATGTCGGCACTCTGATCGGCAATCTCGGAACGGCGCTTGTCGCCGAACCGCTCCCTGATTTCGGTCAGTTCGGCAACGATTATCTTGAGAATTTCGGTGTCGGACGCCAGGATTTCCCGCAAACGGGCGATCAATCTCATAATTTCTTCGTACTCGGCGATGATCTTGTCCCGCTCGAGGCCGGTCAGGCGCTGCAGGCGCATCTCCAGAATCGCCTGGGCCTGGATCTCGGACAGCTGCACAGAACCTTCGAAGCCAGCCGGACGGGGCAGATTAAGACGCTTCAGGAATTCCGGATCGGCAAATTTCCCTTCCATCAGAGCCAGTTTGGCCTCGGGGGGTGTTTTGGACTCGCGGATCATCTCGATAACGGCATCCAGCCAGTCCAGGGCAATCTTGAGACCTTCCAGAATATGGGCCCGGGCCAGTGCCTTCTTCAGCTCGAAGTTGGTGCGGCGGGTGACGACCTCGCAGCGGTGCTCGACGAAACAGTCCATCATCTCGCGCAGGGTCAGCACACGGGGACGGTTGTGGACGATGGCCAGCATGATGATCCCGAAGGAGACCTGCAGCTGGGACTGCTTGTAGAGCTGGTTGAGCAGCACCTCGGCGTTTTCGTCCCGTTTGACCTCGATGACAATCCGCATCCCCTGACGGTCGGACTCGTCTCGGATCTCGGTGATTCCCTCGACCTTCTTCTCCTTGACCAGCTCGGCGATCTTCTCGATCAGGCGGGCCTTGTTGACCTGGTACGGGAGTTCGGTGACGACAATCGCCTGACGCTCGGAGCGCTTGGAGGCCTCGACATGGGCCTTGGCTCTGATCTGTATAATGCCGCGGCCGGTGCTGTAGGCGTCCCGGATGCCCTTGCGGCCATAGATGGTGGCGCCGGTCGGAAAATCAGGGCCCGGAACCAGTTCCAGCAGCTCCTCAAAACTGGTCTCAGGGTTGTTGATAATAGCGATGATGCCGTCTATCACCTCGCCCAGATTGTGGGGCGGTATGTTGGTTGCCATACCGACGGCAATACCGGTCGAACCGTTGACCAGCAGGTTCGGGAACTTGGACGGCAACACCGTCGGTTCCAGCATCTCGTCGTTGTAGTTGGGCGACATGTTGACGGTTTCTTTGTCAAGGTCGGCAAGCAGTTCATGGGAAAGGTGCCGCAGGCGGATTTCGGTATACCGCATTGCGGCCGCGCGGTCGCCGTCCACCGAACCGAAGTTACCCTGTCCTTCCACGAGCATGTAGCGGAGGGAGAAATCCTGGGCCATACGGACGATCGTGTCGTAGGCAGCGGTATCACCGTGGGGGTGGTATTTACCGATAACATCACCGACGACACGGGCGGATTTCTTGTACGGTTTGTTGTAATCGTTGCCCATGTCATACATCGCGTACAGGCAGCGGCGGTGAACAGGCTTGAGACCGTCGCGCACATCCGGCAGCGCCCGGCCGATGATGACCGACATGGCGTAGTCCATGTAGGACCGCTTCATCTCATCTTCAATATTAACCGATATCTTGTTGGCTGAAATTTCCGTTGGGATCTGCATTGGTACCTCGTATCTGCTGTTCTCGTCAAAATGAGGAGAAAGGTAATGTAATTGTAATAATTTAAATGTCCAGGTTCACGACGTTCAGCGCATTCTTCTCGATAAAATCACGGCGCGGCTCAACCTGGTCACCCATCAGAACCGTGAAAATCTCGTCCGACTCGACGACATCCTCGATCTTGACCTGCAGCATCACACGGTTTTCAGGGTTCATGGTCGTCTCCCAGAGCTGTTCCGGGTTCATCTCCCCCAGACCTTTATAGCGTTGGATCGTCAGCCCCTTTTTGGCGTTTTCGAGGAAGAAGTTGAGCAGATCCTGATGGTTGGTGGTTTCGAACAGCACCTTCCCCCCCTCCTGCTCGACGAAGGCCCGACCATCAGCCATCGTCTCCACGATCCGGCGGTGGTTATCCACCAGGAGCTCATATTCACGGGATGAGAGCACCGACAGCAGCTGCTGGTCGATGATGGAGCGGATATTGCCGATACGGAACGTAATACGCTCCTCCTCGATTTGGTACTCGGAGCCCTCGGCCAGCGATTTCATCGCCTCCAGGTACGGCACGATCTGAGGCATCTCTTCGATACCGGACGGGACGTTACTGCGAATGACAATTGAAAGCAGTTCGGGAGAAATCCCCTTCTTGACGACCTTGTTGAAGATGGCGCGGTTTTCGATGAACTGTTTGATGACCGGGATGATCTGCTTGCCGCTGTACGTCCGATCTCCCTTTTCAAGGTGCAGGGTCAGCTCTTCTGACCCTTCTTGAAGCAGGAATTCCTGCATGGCGTGTTCATCGCGCAGGTACTGCTCCCTTTTGCCGCGCTTGACCTTGTAGAGCGGCGGCTGGGCGATGTAGAGGTGACCGCGTTCGATCAGTTCCCGCATGTTGCGATAGAAGAACGTCAGCAGCAGCGTCAGGATATGCTGGCCGTCGACGTCGGCGTCGGTCATGACGATGATGCGGTGGTAGCGGAGCTTGGCGATATTGAAATCGTCCTTGCCGATGCCGGTGCCGAGCGCCGTGATCAGGGTGCGGATCTCCTGGGAGGAGATCATCTTGTCGAAACGGGCCTTCTCGACGTTGAGGATCTTTCCCTTGAGCGGCAGGATCGCCATGTTTTTCCGGTCCCGCCCCTGTTTGGCCGAGCCGCCGGCCGAATCACCTTCGACCAGGTACAGTTCGCAGAGGGCCGGATCTTTTTCCTGGCAGTCGGCCAGTTTACCCGGCAAGCCGCCCATATCCAGCGCGCCCTTGCGGCGGGTCAGGTCGCGGGCCTTGCGGGCCGCCTCACGGGCCCGGGCGGCTTCAATCGACTTGTTGAGAATATCTTTGGCAATTTTCGGATTTTCTTCCAGATATACCGCCATGCGCTCGTTGAGGAGCGATTCGACGTATCCTTTGACCTCGGAGTTGCCCAGTTTGGTCTTGGTCTGCCCTTCGAACTGCGGCTGGGGAATCTTGACCGAAATGACGCAGGTCAACCCCTCGCGCAGGTCGTCGCCTGAAACCGTGACCTTCTCGTTTTTGAGCAGGTTGTTGGCAGCCGCGTATGAGTTCATGGTACGGGTCAGGGCGGCCTTGAAACCGGCCAGATGGGTCCCCCCCTCATGGGTGTTGATGTTGTTGGCAAAGGCGAACACCTTCTCGTCGTAGGAGTCGTTGTACTGCATGGAGACTTCCATCTCCACGCCCCCCTTTTCACCCCTGAAGTACATCGGCTTGGGATTGATCACAGCCTTGTTGCGGTTCAGGTACTCGACAAAGGAGTTAATTCCCCCTTCGTAATGGAACTCGTGGGATTTACCATCGCCCCGTTCGTCGCTGATTTTAATCCGGATTCCGGCGTTGAGGAACGCCATCTCGCGGACACGCTGGGAAAGGATATCGAAGGAGAATTCCGTCGTTTCGAAGATCTCCTCGTCCGGCATGAAGGTGATCTTGGTGCCCCGTTTTTTGGTTTCACCGGTCATTTCCAGCGGCGCCTGGGGATCGCCGCGACGATAGGACTGGCGGAATATCTTGCCGTCACGCCGTATTTCCAGCTCAAGCCACCGGGATAGGGCGTTGACGACCGATACACCGACCCCGTGCAGACCGCCGGACACCTTGTAGGATTCGTTGTCAAACTTGCCGCCGGCATGCAGCACCGTCAGGACGACTTCCGCAGCCGATTTCCCCTCGTTCGGCATTATGTCCGTCGGAATTCCTCGACCGTTATCGACAACCGTTATCGAGCCGTCGGTATTAATGGTTACTGAAACCTCGTTGCAGTAACCGGCCAGCGCCTCATCAATCGAGTTATCGACGATTTCATACACGAGATGGTGGAGACCGGCACCGGAAGTGGATCCGATGTACATGGCAGGCCGCTTGCGTACCGCCGACAGCCCCTCCAGAACCTTGATATTTTCGGCGCCATACTCTTCGGAGCCGTTTGTTACATTTTCCTGTTCACTCATGCGGTTAGTTTCCTTCAAACGTCAGATTGCCGCCTTCTACATGAAAAACGGCGCAGTGTGGCGCGGCGGCCAGCAGGGCTGGAGACCGCTCCGTGGTTGTAATAAATACCTGAATGTCTCTCGTCGTCAGGAATTCCATCAGGTTATGGTTCCTGCGGGCATCCAGCTCGGAGCTCATATCATCCAGCAGCAGCAGCGGCGATTCCCCAAAGGTTTCGTGCAGGTTGTCCATCTCCGCCATCTTGAGCGCCAGGACGTAGCTTTTCTGCTGCCCCTGTGAGCCGAATGCCTTGAGCGACCGATCATCCAGCATAAAAGTCAGATCATCCCGGTGTGGTCCGGCGGTCGTTGTCCCGTAACGCTCGTCTGATCGCTGGTGCCGTTTGAACAGTTCCAGCAATTCCTCCCGGATCGATTCCTGTTCTTTCGATACCACCCCGTCCGGCTGATAGGTGAGGGAGGATGTTTCGCTGTCACCCGCTATGGTGGCATAATATCTCTGCAGCTTGTGGTCAAGTACGGTGACAAATTTGAGCCGCCGTTCGATAACCTCCGCTCCGGTTTCCGCCAGTTTTTCGGTCCAGATATCCAGCCCGGTTCTGTCTGGGCTTTTCAACAGGTGATTCCGCTGTTTAAGGATCCGTTGATAGGAATGCCAACAGTGAAGATACCCTATGTCTCCCATGTAGACCGCACGGTCAAGGTAGCGGCGCCTTGATTCCGGCCCCGTTCTGACCATGCCGGTATCATCAGGTGAAAACACGACCGCGTTCAGCTTTCCATGAAGCTCGGAAGCTTTATGAACCGCCTTTCCGTCAATTTCCACTTTGCGGCCTGCCGCTTCAATAACCAGCCGTAAGTTATTCTCAATTCCGCCTGATTCGACCGTACCCTGTATCTGCGCCTGCCGTTCGCCATGTCTGACAAGTTCGGGCAATCGGGAAGATCTGAACGAGCGGGGACTTCCGAGCAGGTAGATCGCTTCCAGCAGATTCGTCTTTCCCTGGCCGTTAAGGCCATGCAGCAGATTGAAACGTTCACCCGGTTCGACATGAACCGATCGTACGTTCCTGAAATCGGAAACCGCCACGGAGCAGAGACGCATCGGCCGCTTTTAAAGCCTCATCGGCATGATAACGGCAAGAAAGCTGTCGGAATTTTCCGGAACGATGATAGAAGGGGAAAGCTCATCCTTGAATTTCATTTCCACCCGCTCCGTTTCGGCCACGGAAAGAACATCGAGGAGATAGCGGGCATTAAATCTGACCGAGATCGGTTCTCCGGTGTACTC
>JBAQPK010000020.1:0-2261 GCA_049305715.1 Desulfuromonadaceae bacterium
GTATATAAGCGGGAACTGCAGGAATGGCAGGGTAGGGGAGACGTGCGGCTGGTGAAAACCGTTGATCCGGGTGGGAACGGACCCGATTGGGACGGCAGGGTCGGTTTCGTGCCGACAATTCTGGAGGAGACGGCACCAGCGGCGGAGAACACCATTGCGCTGGTGTGCGGACCGCCGGTCATGATCAAGTTCACCCTGCCGGTACTGGAAAAACTGGGATTCAGCGACGAACAGGTTTATACTACACTGGAAAATCGTATGAAATGCGGGCTGGGCAAGTGCGGTCGCTGCAACGTCGGCAATGTCTATGTCTGCAAGGATGGCCCGGTCTTTACCGCCAGGCAGGTCAAGGCGATGCCGATGGAGTACTGAGATGTTTTTTCCGTAAAAACAGTCGGTCGGAGTGGTTTTTGGTTCAGATTTGATCGGTTTCGTTATTTAGGTCCCAACGCCTCTTCAATTTTTTTCAGATCGAACCCTTCGATAATTCTACCATTGATCAGAAAGGTCGGCGTGGAATCCACTTTCTGACTCCGGGCGGTTTCAAACTGTTCTTCCTGTAATTTTATCCCCTTCTGGGTTATTCCTTCAAACTTCGCAACAGTATCCATCCTGCCGGACATGACTTCTCGATAGGCGGCTGCTCGGTCCATTTGAGACAAGATATACCGGACTTTTTCTTTTGCCCTGGGATGTTGGGGAAGGGGGTAAAAAAAGACATGGCGGGTGACATCGCGTCGTCCTTCAAAATATTTGGAGGCTTTGCGGCAAAAAGGGCAATCGGGGTCGGTGAACTCGACGACCGTCTTGGGGCCGCTCCCGAGAGTGATTGATTTGCCAAAATCAAGAGTGGCGGCATCTGCCGGGTTACAGGCTGCTGAAACAGCCATGAACAGTAGTACCAGGATGTTTATTTTCATTTCATACCCCGACTGGATTGATTGCTGCTGGTGCTGCCATTAATATGCTGGAACTGTTTATGTGAGTCATCGGGCAGCAGATCGCTCAGGTACCGTACGTATCCCGTTTTTCAGGTTCGGAACAACAGGGCAAGAGTATGACGAATTCGCTCCCGCGCCCCCCCTCGCTCTCTGCCCAGATCATGCCGTGAAAACTCTCAATAGCTAATTTGCAATATGCCAGTCCCAGTCCCGCTCCCCCCCGTTCCCGCTCCGTTCTCCGGGCGAATTGGGTGTAACGGTCAAATATTCGATCCAGTTCGTCCGTGGGGATGCCATTGCCGGTATCACGAACAGCCAACCTCATAACAGAGCCATTATTCAGTAAATCCTGAGGTATTGTCACATGGGCCGGCGCTGTTAGAGACTGCAGATCAACTTCGGAAATACACCGGCAGGATACGGTGATTTTACCCCCTTCCGGAGTGAATTTCAGGGCGTTTCCGAGCAGATTTCCGAGGACACGGATAAATGCGTTCCTGTCGACCGCTATCTCCGAGACGCCGGGCTCTAAATCGATTAAAAGTTCAATCCCGTCATGTCTGGCCGGCCGGGTAAATTGATTGGCTACTTTGCTGATGAGCTCATGGGCATTGTAGGGATGAATATCCATCTGGATTTTTCCGGCTTCGAACTTTTTGATGTCAAGAAGGTTGTCGATCATGATGACTACTTCATTGCAGCTGTCGATAGCCGATTGCAGATATTCCTTCTGCTCCTCGTTGACCGCGCCGAGGCACTCCTCACGAATGATATCGATGGACCCTATTACGGCGGTTAACGGGTTTTTCATGTCATGGGAGAGCATCAGAGTGAAGTCTTCCCTTTCCTGTTGCAGCCGCTGTTTTTCAATTCGTTCCCGGCGGTGTGTGCGAGCCCGTTCGATCCTTTGCAGCACGTCTTCAAGGGTAAACGGTTTGGGGATATAGTCTTCCGCCCCGTGTCTCATGCATTCGACGGCCAGTTCTTCGCAGCCGTGCCCGCTCATCATAATAACAGCGGTGTCGCACCCTTCGTCCTGGAGACGTTTCAGGACATTTACGCCATTGGGTCCCGGCATATTAATGTCAAGCAGGACAACGGTATAATCTTTTTCGTTCACGAGCATGTCAAGGGCGGCTGAGCCGTCAGATGCCATCGAGGGGGCATATCCTCTATCGGCCAGGTACTGCTTCAAGAGCTGGGATATTTCCGGCTCATCATCAACAATCAAAATCTTGTCCAACGGCTGGGTTAGCATTTAGTTACGCTCTCTTTCCATGCCGGACAGGAATGCCTCGGCCAGGACTAGGTCTTCAGGAG
>JBAQPK010000021.1:0-2108 GCA_049305715.1 Desulfuromonadaceae bacterium
CACCCACCCTGACCACCGCGAGGGGTATGATCACGCCGGCACCAAGGAATGGGCCGAAACGTCCCAATGGCAGGGGCTTGAAATTATCGATACCCACAAGGGAGGGGAGAACGACTCGATTGGAGAAGTAGAATTCATTGCCCGTTTCATCGAAAACGGCAACAGCCGTGAACATCACGAAGCGGGGCAATTCGAACGGAAAGATGGCCGCTGGTATTTCACCGAAGGGGAGATGGTGCGTCCAAAACCGTTGACCGTCACCAAGATCGGCCGCAACGACCCCTGTACCTGCGGAAGCGGCCTCAAATATAAAAAGTGCTGCGGAAAATGATACCATCATTGACGTAAAGGAACTGAAACTGAAAAGGCGGCTCAAGAGCCGCCTTTTTCTATGGCCGGGTCAACACCACAGGAACTATTTCTCCTCTTTTTCAGCGGCATAGATCGTGGCAATACCAAGGGTAAGTTCGTGGAGGTTAATGTTGCAGAAACCGGCTTCGGCCATCATGCCCGAAAATTCCTCCTGTGAAGGGAATTCGAGGACGGAATCGGGCAGGTATTTGTATGCGTTGTACCGCGAGAAAAGACCACCGACAACCGGCAGCAGACGGCGAAAGTAAAAATAGTACAGCTGCCTGAACAGCTGTGAACGCGGCGTGGAAAATTCCAGTATGATCATCCGGCCGCCGGGACGCAGCACCCGCCACATCTCAGCCAATCCCAGCTTCCTGTCAACAACGTTCCTGATGCCAAAGGCAATGGTTATCGAGTCAAACGTATCATTGGCAAACGGCAGGTCCTCGCACGGGGCGACCTTCAAGTCAATCCTGTCGGCATAGGGTGATGCCGCCACCTTTACGGCACCCAGGTCAACCATCTCCTTACAAAAATCCGCACCGGTAATCCTGACCGACTCGGGTGTGCGGCGGGCAATCTCCAGCGCCACATCACCGGTACCGGTGGCCACATCGAGAATGCGAGAACCTTCGCGGTATTTGAGCAGACGAACGGCTTTTGTTCGCCAGCGGCGGTCTATTCCAAAACTTAACAACCGGTTAAGAAAATCATAGCGGGGGGCAATCGCCCCGAACATCTGCTGGATTTTTTCCCCTCTATCTGAAAGCCTGAACATTCGTTTCCACTACCTTTTAAATGAATTAAATGCTATAAAATCAGCGCGTCTATGTAGCACATTTTGCCCGCCATTAACCAGAAAAAACGAGCCGCACCTTCAGGAGCCCCCACTACAGTGATATCCACCATCCGCATTCAGGACATCGCAGACATATTGATCATGACCTTTCTGCTTTACCAGCTGTACTCCTGGTTTCGCGGAACGCGGGCCATGCAGGTACTGCTGGGGCTTGGGGTCGTGACCCTGATCTATTTTGCAACCCGCTTCCTGGATCTGTATATGACAAGCTGGGTGCTTCAGGAACTTGGCACTGTCCTGATCGTCCTCATAATCGTTGTATTTCAAACCGAGATCCGCCAGGCGCTGTATCGCTTCAGCCTCCTGCGCCACATACTTGATAGCCGCCAGGAAACACAGCACAATCAATTTCAGGATATAGCCGAAACACTATTTCGGATGGCGGCCAACAAAACCGGCGCCCTGATTGTTTTTCAAGGCAATGAATCGCTAAACGACCTGATGACAAACGGGGTGGTCATTGACAGTGAAATATCCCCTCAAATGCTGGAGTCCATCTTTTACGATGGTGCACCGTTTCATGATGGAGCTGTACTCATCAATAACGGCAGGATCGAAAGGGCGGCCTGCCACCTGCCGCTCTCGGTCAGCCCTGATGTTCCGCAGCACCTCGGTACCCGCCACCGGGCAGCCCTTGGATTATCGGAGCGGAGTGATGCGGTTATTGTTGCCATATCAGAGGAACGCGGTGAAGTTTCGCTGGTAGCGGCCGGAGCGTTTCGCCGGGTGAATACCTCCACCGAACTGATTATGGCACTTGATGAGCTGCTGAGAAGTGAAACAGAACGTCCACGGGTCACACTGCGACAGCGCGTTTTTTCAAACCTGTTCCCGAAGATTGCCCTCCTGCTTGGTGTATGTGTTTTCTGGGGACTGATAACAACCCGTCAGGGAC
>JBAQPK010000022.1:0-5732 GCA_049305715.1 Desulfuromonadaceae bacterium
CTTGTCAGCCGGCAGACCACTCCGGCTGCGAAGGTCGAGGATCTTTGACTGGAGGGCCTTGATATCCGCCTGAAGTGACGCGATCTTCGCCTCGTCAGGTGCTGCCTTCAGATTTTCGCGCTGCAGATCAAAACGCTTGTTCATCATTTCCTGGCGCAGATCAATGGTTTCGGCCTGAAACTTCCGGAACGGCTCTGACGGTGCTCCCTGCTGCGCACAATCGCCACATCCTCCCCCCATGCCGCCTCTGTATCCTGCGTTGGCACTACTGAACAGTGAGACCGCCAGAGTCAGAGCCATGGCTGCTACGGATATTTTTTTCATCGTACATCCTCCCTTTTGTTTAGTAGATTAATGACCGACACGAGCTCCTTCAATTCCGCCCCGGTCAGCGTGACAGGGAGCATCCGTGCCCACGGCCTGGTCTCCCGGGGATTTTTCAGCCAGAGGTTCAGGTTTTGGACGGTCCAGACCTCGTTATTCCTGAACGTTTTTGGATAATACTGCGTAAACAACCCGGACAGGTTGGGGCCGACCTCACCAGTCCCTACGGCGCCGAGGCGGTCGCTGAGAATCCTGTGGCAGCTGCCGCACTTCGTTGAAAAGATGTCAGGGCTCTTTTTGCCGGGCGTATTGAAATGAACCCTCACCGGATCAGATTCATCCGTACTGCGCCCCTGCGACCCGGCAAAAATGGTATTGACCAGCAACGTTATCCGATCTTCGTTCAGGCGGAAATCCGGCATATTCGCCACCGGAACCCGGATCGAGAGTGCCAGCTCCCCTCCTGTTTTCCTGGCAGCCGCAGCATCAAGACTCACCGCGAGATGGTTCCCGCGACCTCCGCTGACATGACAGCGGCGACAGGCAAGCCGGTCCATCAACCGCTCCCCCACCCCGGCCTCTGCCCAGCCGCCGAGGGTGAAACGGGCATATTTCCCGGGACGCAAACCGGCATGGGCAATGTTTTTGCGCTCCGACGCCGGGTTACCGAGATGGCAAAGGCTGCACCCCCCCTTCTCCGCATAATGAGCGGGGTGGCACGACAGGCAGAGCTGCCGCGCTCCTCCCCCCCATGCAGGGGCAGCGGCCAGAAGCAGGGCGATTGCTACAACACCAGAGACCAATTCCCCCCCCTGAAGAACATCGCAACGACGGTCAGCAGCACGACCGCGGCAGCCAGTATGAGAGTAACCGTTGAAACAGCACGCAGCTCCCGGGGAAACCAGCCGCCATGGTGAACACGGGCGCCGACCGGGAGCCAGGGAAGCAGCAGAAACAGAACTCCCAGCAGCATGACCGGATAGATCATAAGTCGCGACCAGCTTACCAGCTCCTGGATCCAGAGCAGAAACCAGGCCGACTTGGCCGGATTGGGGGTGATTGCCGGGTTGGCCTGTTCCTGAAGCGGCGCGGGGATCAATGCCGCCAGTAGCAGGAGTACAGCAGCCAGCGCGTACATCGAACGGCTGATGATCCTGAAAAAATGGGGGGAACTTTTAACGAATCCGTTTTTCATAGATACGGCAACACCCCCTTGTTTTTTCTGACCCGGTAGAAGTGAAGCAATGACAGCGCCATCACCGACAGCGGAATGATGGCGATATGGAGGGCATAAAAGCGGAGCAGCGACAACCCCTGCCCGACTCCGTCCGGCACGAGCAGGGAGCGGAGGAATGCTCCGAACGGCAGCGTAGCGAGCAGCTCCATGCCGGTCTGGGTTGCCCAGAACGCCAGTTGGTCATAGGGAAGCAGGTACCCCGTGTAGGCCTCGAACAGCGCCAGGAACAGCAGCAGGCAGCCGATCACCCAATTAAGCTGCCGTGGCCGCTGATATGCCCCGGTCAGGACCACCCGCAGAGTGTGCAGCAGGATCAGTGCCAGCAGGGTATGCGACGTCAGGCGGTGCAGGCTGCGCAGGTATGTTCCACCCCAGACCGAAGATTCAAGGAACAGTACCGAGCTGAATGCCCGCTCCGGTGTCGGCTGATAGTAGACCAGCAACAGCATGCCGCTTGCCAGCATGATCAGGAAGGCGGCAAAGGCCAGCCCCCCGAGACAGAAGGTATAGCTGAAGCGCAGATTCCGTTCCAGCACGACGCGGGGGAAGAGATGTTTAAGGAAGTCGGATAGCATCGGTCAGGTCTGCCGAATCGGGGTAAAGAGCCCGATGGTGCGGGCTATTAGAAAATAGATATATCAGCATGTCTGTGAATCTAGCATACAAGGACGCAGCGGGCAAAGGGTATCTCGCTTTTTTTCGTGGAGTGGTCACCATCATCTCTGTGAACCTGATTCGTTTATTCATTGCTTTTCGTTCAGAAATCCAGCAGGCTCTTTCCTGCCACGTTATACCGGAACGGCTCTCAACCGCTCCTGAACAAGCCAAACCGGCAACAACCTTGACACAGAGGAGATACTGGCAGCCATGAAGACCCATAACCTGCATAAACCCTTCGCCATGATTCGAGAGTTCCAGCTTGCCGACTGGTTTACACTGGCAAACGCGGTCTGCGGCACGGGGGCCCTGTTTTCCATGCTTACGTACCTGCAGACGACCGACGTCATGCATGTCTACTTTGCGTGCGGTATGGTCTTTGCCGCCCTGGTCTTCGATGTCCTGGATGGGCGGATTGCGCGATGGCGGCAGAAAAGTTCCGGAATGGGGCGGGAGCTCGACTCTCTTGCCGATGTCATCTCCTTCGGAGTCGCCCCGGCCGTGATTGCGTACGGCTGCGGCATGCAGGGATTATACGACCGGATTATCCTGACCTATTTTGTCGCATGCGGCGTATCCCGCCTGGCGCGCTACAATATTACCGCCGAGGCGCTGTCTGGCGACGGAGGCAAGGTTAAGTACTTCGAAGGAACTCCCATCCCGACGTCGCTGCTTCTGGTAATCGTGATGATTTGGGCCGCCTCACAGGGCGCATTGCATGAATCCCTCTGGTTCGGGAAGGTCGTGTTTGCCGGCTTTACCCTTCATCCGCTCGTGCTGCTTTTCGCGGTTTCCGGTTCACTCATGATCAGCCGCATACGATTCCCCAAGCTCTGAGCCGCCGCGTGCCGTCAATAGGCAAAACGGAACCCGATGCGCCTGTTGCGCATACCGTGAGGAAGGTGTTTGCCTGGTTCCTGTTTCTGGCCATCACGTGCTGGGGAACGATGGCGATCGTTTACTCAAATCTCCCGGCCGGTCTGCGGCTTGCTGCAGCAGGGTCCTTCGCTCTAGCGGCGCTTGGCAGCGCCATCCTCCCCCGAAGGTGCCTCTGGAAAATAATCTTCTTTTCATCCGCTTTTGCACTAGTGCTGGCATGGTGGCTGTTTCTCCCCCCAAGCAATGACCGGGACTGGCAACCGGATGTGGCAACGCTTCCTTCTGCAACAATCATGGGCAATACCGTTACCATTCACAATATCCGCAACAATGTTTACCGGACCGAGAACGATTATGTCGTCCGGCACCATGACAGAACCTTCAACCTCGAATCCTTGCGCAGTATGGACCTTTTTCTGGTTGACTGGGGTTTGCCTCATATTGCACATACCATGCTCAGCTTCGGGTTTGGCAACGACGAATACCTCTGCTTTTCGATCGAGACCCGAAAGAAAAAGGGCGAACAGTATTCGGCAGTCAGGGGATTTTTCAAACAGTATGAACTGATCTATGTCGTTGCCGATGAGCGCGATGTGGTGCGGCTTCGCACCAATTACCGCAAAGGGGAGGACGTTTATCTGTATCGACTGAAAGCATCGCCGGAACTGATCCGGCTGATCTTTATAGACTACCTTCAGAGTGTCAACATGCTGAGAAATAGACCTGAATGGTATAACGCCCTGACCGTGAACTGTACCACCGATATCTGGAAACATATTGTGCCCTACTATCCAAAGGCAACTTTTGACTGGCGCATTCTTGGCAGCGGCCATGTTGATGAAATGGCGTACGAGCTTGGGGCGGTGGATCAGACCATCCCTTTCCAGGAGCTCAAACGGCGCAGTCGCATCAACGAACGCGGGCTGGCCGCTGACCGGGACCCGGCCTTTTCCGGAATCATTCGAACCGGATTGCCCGGCATTGAATAAAGCACCTTAATTGCTTCTGTCCGGAGAGAACTCTTTCCCCCTCGAGGCGGTACGAGATCTTCGTCCCGTTTTTTTATCGCCGGCTGCTGATAGTGATGTCTTGACAGATGGCTCGGGGGAGATTATTTTCAAGGTTGAATAGTTGCTCAACCATGGATGGTAACCGTGCCCGATAACGACATCTGCACCATCACCCTGATCGACGAGGCAAAGGTCGCCGCTGTCAGGAAGGCGATGCAGCCGGAACAAGTCCTTTTCCGGCTTGCCGAGACATTCCGGGTGCTTGGGGACCCCACCAGGGTCCGGATTCTCCACGCTCTTTCCCTCGAAGAACTCTGCGTCTGCGACATCGCCAGACTCCTCGGGACCACCAAATCGGCCGTTTCCCACCAGCTGCGGCTGCTCCGCTCCATGCGGGTGGTCAAATACCGGAAGGAGGGGCGGATCGTATATTATTCACTGGACGACAGCCATGTGGGGAATCTGCTCCACGAAGGGCTCAGCCATATTATAACATCAACTCAACAAGGAGCATTGCCATGAATCTGCCTGAGTTGGAAGTGGCGGAACGCGTCAGACTCGTTGACCGGGCCAACCTCCTGGCACTTCTCACAATCGGCTACAACGTTGCGGAAGGGATCGTCTCCATGGCGTTCGGGGCTGCCGACGAGACTCTGGCGCTATTCGGGTTCGGAGTCGATTCGTTCATCGAGGTTATTTCGGCGGTCGGCGTCTGGCACATGATCCGCCGGATCAGGGGTAACGCCGGCGAATCGCTGGACGCCTTCGAGCAGCGGGCGCTGAGAATAACCGGAGGAGCCTTCTACGCGCTTGCAGCGGGACTGGTTCTGACGGCGGTCCTCAACCTGATTCAACAGCACCGGCCGGAGACGACGCTCTGGGGGATCATTATTTCACTGGTCTCGATCTCGTTCATGTGGCTGCTGATCCATTACAAAACGAAGGTTGGCATCGCCCTCAACTCACCCGCGATACTGGCCGATACCGCCTGTTCCCGAACCTGCGTCTATCTCTCACTGGTATTGCTGGTCGGCAGCGTCGGCTTCGAACTGACCGGCATCGGCAGTCTGGACTCAATCGGAGCGCTTTTGATCGCCTGGCTGTCGTGGAAGGAGGGCCGGGAGGCGCTCGGCAAGGCCAGGGGGCTTTCCTGTTCATGCGGGAGCACGTGTGGCGGGAAATAAAGCGGAATATTAATCGGAACAACCTCCGGAAAAGCCCTACATCCTCCCGGAACGGATGATCGCATAGACCAGCCAGAGCCCGACAAACCCCGCCACGGTATACCCCATGAAGGCAAACACCGGGAATCCCATGAACTTCGGACCTTTATCGGTCTGCATGATGATCGAGGAACCGATGATCGTGGCGGCCAGGATCATGCTGGTTGACAGGCGGTTAATGGAGCGGTCGAAGTCAGCGGTAAATTTGTCCAGGCCGCGGTGCTCGAGGTCGATCTTGAACTTGTTGCGGTTGATACGATTGATTATCTCTTTCAGATCACGGGGGATATTGCGCGCCAGGCTCATATATGAGGAAAGGATCTGGTTGATCTCGCGGGAGACGCGCAGCGGGGAGAACTTCTGCCGGATCTCCTTTTCGATGAAGGGGCGCAGGTGCTCAAC
>JBAQPK010000023.1:0-2056 GCA_049305715.1 Desulfuromonadaceae bacterium
TATACAATGTTCGCCCGGCCAGACGAAAACTGACGTAAGCGAACCAGGCTAGATCGTCATCTCGTTGTGCTTGCGCTGCTCATGTTCTGGCGAGGGCGGATCGGATCTCCCCGGTGGCCCGGGCGCCGGTCTCCCTCGTCAGGCTAACTTCCAGGGTGCGTCTGGCCTGAGTGCCGCCTAATTGTCCGAGGGCCCACGCCGCGTGGGCCCGCACCAGTTCTTCCTGATCCTCCATGGCCCGTACGAGGTGCGGCACCACCTCCGGGTTGCCGCTATTGCCCAGGGCTACCGCGGCGTTGCGCTGGAAATACTCGCGCTTCTGCATGTAGGTGTGCAGGAGCGGCACGACGGCCTTCATCTCGAACTCCCTTTCCATTTTCAGGAGACCCGTCAGGCTGAAGTGCTGCGCCGTCACCTCCAGGAAGGCATTCACCGGCAGCTCCGCCTTGAGCTTCGCCTGGTTGCGGGGGCAGGCCTCCTGGCAAACGTCGCAGCCGTGGATCCAGCTTGCCATCTTCGGCCGCAGCTCCGGGTCGATGTACGGCGAGGTGTTCCGGAAGCCATGGACATTGACGACGTGGTTGAAGGTGAGGCACCGGCGTGGGTTCAGGCGAAAGTCGGCGACAATCGCCCCCGTTGGGCAAGCCTCGATACACAGCCGGCAGTTGGGCGGACAGTGCGTCCCTTTGGCAGGCGCGTCGCACTCCAACTCGGTGTCCACGATGAATGTATGGATAAGCACGAAGGTGCCGATACCCGGGGCGCAGATGAAGGTGTTGCGGCCGATCTCGCCGACCCCGGCGCGGACGGCGGCGAGGCGGTCCGGGACGCCGGAGGAAATCAAAAACCAGCGCCCGACCTGCATCCCTTTCCCTTCCAGGAACTGCCGCATGAGCTTTACCCGCGCTCCCCCGAGGCTTGTCGGCGGCTCGATGTAGGAGCGCGATTGGTAGAGGCGGCCGATCTTGCCCACCAGTTTCTCTGGGAAGTGTTCCCGAACATAGTCGTACACCGCGACAATGATGGACCGGGCCCCCGGCAGGCGATCTTGCGGATCGACCCCACGCTCGAGGCGCAGGCCCGAATCGACCGCCCAGTCGTAATCATCGGCGCGTTCCTGCAGGGCCTGGGCGTACATGGGGAAGGGCTCCGCCGTGGTGATCCCCACGCGGCTGTAGCCGAGGGTGAGGGCGTAGTGCTTTATTTCCTCCGTCAGGGACATTCTACACCTCTTGAATAAAAGTCTTGTTTTAATATGAAATCCCCCCATCCCCCCTTGATCAAAGGGGGGGTAAGGGAGGTTTTAATGCTTCGTTGTGACTGCTTCGAGTATGAGTGTTAGAAAGGCCATGATGGCGATGATCGCAAAACTTCATCTTTGCCGGTCTTCCACCTTGAGTTCCATGACGATACGGCCCCAACCGCCGCATTTCACCCCTACATCGAAGCAGCCCGTCCTCTTGAAACGCATCCCGTTCGGGTCGATCCCGGCCATGAGGAGTTCGCCGGCGGCGAAGATGAGACCGGCGGCGGCGCTCAAGGCATAGATGCAGATCCTGTCGGGAGACCGTTTGGTGAGGAGGTTGCCCGCCCCGTCGAAGCAGAGTTTATCGCCCTTTTTATGCCGGCTGCTGCACCCGTGGGCGTCCACTACTTCGAAGACCATCGTTTTGCTCGCGAAGAGGGGCGCCTTCCCGAGGACATCCAGATTGCGGGGATTATCCATGAAAATCTTCATTTCCTCATCGGTATAGGCAAAGTGTTTCTGGATCGCGTTTCCCATGGCTTCATCAACTTTCATCATCGACCTCCTTTTATTTATCGCCCCAGAAGTTGAAATCTTCCTGAATCAATCAGACCTTTCATGGATGCTACTAAAACGCCGGGAGCCGCATAGTCAGGGTGGTTCCGGATTAGCATGGCTGCCCGCGCCATTTGATCAAGCTCCTTCAACAGCTCCTTGCCATTGCTGTCCCTCCGGGTGCGACATGGATGGGTGGCAAAAAGCAGGTTTTCCGGATCGATATGCCTTTTCTTTACGTGCAGCGCCGCCAGT
>JBAQPK010000024.1:0-2173 GCA_049305715.1 Desulfuromonadaceae bacterium
GCAATTGCCAGCGGGATTCTGATCGCCCTCTCCTTCCCGAACCCGGCCCTCTCCTTCCTGGCATGGATCGCCCTGATTCCGCTGCTGACAGCACTGGAAGAGAGTTCACCGCGGGAGGCCTTCCGGATCGGACTGACGTGCGGGGTTACCGCCTATGCACTTATCCTTTACTGGCTCAACATCGTCTTCACCCAGTACGGCCATCTCCCCTGGGCGGTCAGCATACCGGTCTATCTGCTGCTGGTGCTCTGGCTGGCGATGTTCTATGGTTTGAGCACCTTCATTGCCCGGCTCGGTGAACTGGTCGGCATCAAGGCCGCTTTTACCCTGCCGGTCGCCTGGGTCGCCTTTGATTTCATCCGCTCATTTCTGTTTTCCGGCTTTGCCTGGGCGATGCTCGGTCACTCCCAGTTCCGCACGCTGCCGCTGATCCAGATTGCCGACCTGGCCGGTGTCTACGGCATTACCCTGCTGATCGTCCTGGCGAATATCGTCCTGCACCGCGCCCTGCGGGCGGTTTCCGGGGCCGGCGTCCCCTATCCGGTAAAAAGCGCGGTTATACTCCTGATCCTCCTTTTCGGCACACTTTTCTACGGATTCAACCGCCTGAACAAACCGGAGGCGGTCGATTCAAAGCCGCTGCGGGTTGCCCTGATCCAGGGGAATATCCCCCAGGACGTCAAATGGAGTCCGGCATTTCGCGAGCATACACTGGATACCTACGAGCGCCTCACCAGGGACGCTTCCAGGGGGGGGGTGGACCTGATCGTCTGGCCCGAAAGCGCCGTGCCGTTCTTCTTTCAGGATGAACCGCTTCAGGCGGAACGGGTCAGGAACCTGGCACGGGAGACCAATGCCTGCCTGCTGTTCGGCAGCCCGGCCCATGAGCTCCGCAACGGCAGAAGCACCTTTCTGAACAGCGCCTTCATGATTTCTCCGCAGGGCGAGACGGTGGGGCGCGCCGACAAGCTGCATCTGGTACCGTTTGGCGAATATGTACCGCTCGGAAGTATTCTGACCTTCATCAACAAGATCGTCGTCGGCATCGGTGATTTTGCCCCGGGCGAGCGGGCGGTGACCCTGGATACGGGGAGCGTGAAACTCGGCGTTCAGGTCTGCTATGAGGTCATCTTTCCGGAACTGGCCCGCCAGTACGTACAGGCGGGTGCCCGCGTCCTGGTGGCGATCACCAACGATGCCTGGTTCGGCCGCTCGTCGGCCCCCTATCAGCACCTGGCTATTTCGACCTTCCGGGCGATCGAGACCCGCACCCCGCTGATCCGCGCCGCAAACACCGGCGTAACGGCAATAGTTGACCAGAACGGTCATATCCGCACGATGACCCCCCTGTTCGTTGAAGCGTACCGCACCGGCGAAGTCCAGCCGGGGAGCGGCACGTCACTGTATCTCACGATAGGGGACGCCCCGGCGTGGCTCTGTATGCTGCTGACCGCCGGAGTCGCCCTGCTGGTATGGTTTAAGCGAAAAAATATCAATTTAACCCCTGACAAGGAGTACTGACCATGTACCGTGAAGAAACTGCAAAGTTGAAGGATTGTGAAGAGCGGATCGCCAAGCTTCGGGGGGCTCTTTGACGTAGATGCCAAACGTGAGTCGATCATGGAGATCGAATCGATCATGGCTGTACCCGGCTTTTGGGATGACGCCAAGAAATCCCAGGAAATTATCAAAAAACGTACGACGCTGGAAAAGATCGTCCAGATGTGGGACGGACTCCAGAAGCAGACCGAAGATGTCCGCGTGATGATCGAGCTGGGGCAAGAGGCCCAGGATGCCGGGACTCTTGCCGAGGTCGGCGAAATGACAGCCCGCCTGATAAAGGAAGTCGAGGCGGCCGAGTTCCAGCGCATGCTCTCCGGCCCCCATGACCGCAATTCCTGCTTCATCACGATCAACCCGGGAGCAGGGGGAACCGAGTCCCAGGACTGGGCCGAGATGATCCTGCGCATGTACCTGCGCTACTGCGAGAAAAAGGGGTGGAAGACGGTCATCACCGAGTACCTGGCCGGAGATGAAGCCGGACTCAAATCGGCGACCTTCAATGTCAGCGGCGAATACGCCTACGGCTACCTCCGGGCGGAAGCGGGCATTCACCGCCTGGTCCGCATATCCCCCTTTGACAGTAATGCCCGTCGTCACACCTCGTTTGCTT